>DONH01000349.1 GCA_003509235.1 Planctomycetaceae bacterium | reverse complement strand
GGTTGCTGCACGGTTCACGCTCGATGCGCTTCCGGGTCGACAGGCTGCGATCGATGCGGAGGTCTCCTCGGGTGGTTTATCAAAAAATGACGCCCGACAGCTTCGGGGCGAATTGCAACAACAGGCTGAATTTTACGCAAGTATGGACGGTGCGAGCCGTTTTGTACGAGGCGAAGCTGTAGCGAGTGTTGTGATCGTCTTAGTAAATCTCGTTGGTGGCTTTGCCATCGGTGTGGGTCAGCTTGGTCTGCCTGCTACGGAAGCCGCTGGTTTATATGCCCGACTTACGATTGGTGATGGCCTTGCGAGTGCGGTTCCGTCGCTTCTTGTTTCTGTTGCGACTGGCTTGCTTCTGTCCCGGTCGACTATGCGACAGAATCTGCCGCGTGAGCTTGGTAGACAGCTATTTGCACGACCGGCTCTGCTCGTGGTGACGGCTGTTTTTCTTGGTCTTCTATCACTATCGGATTTGCCTACCGTTCCGCTGGCAATCATGGCGATTGGGACGGCAATCGCTGCGTGGCTGTTTAGCTCGACCGCTTTAAAATCGATCTCTCATCAGTCGTCGAACAGGGGAGGGAAGCCGACTCAGAAAGTCGAATCGCCAATCGACACAATTCTTGGCCAGAGCCGTTTGGTGGTACGGGTTGGAAAAGACCTTATTGGCCTCATTGCTGGGGAAAGATCAGGCCTACCTGCTGCTGTCGAGGGTGTCCGCAAGCGAATAGCCGAGGATCTTGGAGTCATTGTCCCGGCGGTACTTTTTCGGGACGACGCAACGCTTGCCAAGGGGCAATGGGTCATGGAATTGGACGGTGATCCAATTGACGATCCAGTCGTGCCAGCAGGTCAGTGGCTCCTGGTCCCTAGTGCAGGTGACGACGTGACTCGTCGGCGCTGGCGAGAAAAACGGGCCGTTGCAGATGAAATTCTGCCTTCCCAGGCTGTACGGTGGGGGAGTCCTGCAGAAGCCGAGGAGGTTACGAGTCGTGGAGGGCTTGCCTTTATCGGTGCAGATGCGATTGCTTATGTATTTGAGGACAATCTGCGTCGATGTGTTGACCGACTCTTGTCCCGTGACCAGATGGCGAGAATGCTTGAATCACTACGGTCTACTGAGCCTGCGACTGTCGAGCAAACGGTTCCCGATGTAGTCAGCGTGGCAACAGTACAACGGACGTTACAATGTCTATTGAGGGAAGGTCTGCCGATTAAGCCACTCGCAGTACTTCTCGAAGCCATTGCGGACCATGCTTCGGAAGGGTGTTCACCAGAACAACTTGCAGAAAAATTGCGGTCGCACATTGATCGCACGATTGTTCGTCGTCTTCGTGACCAGGAAGGGCGTCTTACTATTATTGAAGTGACTCCACGAGCGGTTGAGTCACTCATCGCTTCAGAATCCGAGGTGGCACTGCGCTTGGAACAAAAGCGACTTCTTGCTGAATTGCAACGAGCGATGCGTCCTTTGCAGGAACGTGGACGTCGGTTTGCAATATCCGTTGCGTTGAAGAATCGTGGGGCTTTCGCTGAACACATGCGAGCAGCAGGCGTGTTGATTGCAGTCGTTGCTGATACAGAGTTGCAGGGCCAGCCCGGTCTCGAAATCTTTGCAACCATCGGAACACCAGGGAGTTTAGTTCAGAGTGGCGGCAGGGCAGCCTGACAATTGCAGTGGCCTCATGTTCTGGGAAGTCTGGGGGTATAGGGGGGGCAAGGTCGACCAGGACGGAAGTTTTGCTGAATTTCCTGAAACGAAGCCGATGAAATGAAGTTGTGTTGGAGATGGGTTCAGGCATATCCTCTCACTTGGTCAGGAGACTGGCCAGCGGTTTGATCATGGAAGTTTGGACCGCTAGAAAAGCGATCAAGGAGGACTGTTGTGGCGAAGGATTTCAGCCAACCCCCACCGGAAGAGATGCTTGAGCTCTGGAAGACATTCAAGCGAGATCAGTCTGATCAGTCTCTGAGAAATCGTTTCATCGAAATCTTTCATCCATTGGTGAAATACAACGCTGAACGGATCTGGGCGAGACTGCCTGATGGTGTTGAGCTTGACGATCTTATATCGTCAGGAACATTCGGACTCATGGATGCTATTGACGCCTACGATCTTTCACGTGGTGTAAAATTTGAAACCTATTGTGTGCCACGAATTCGTGGCGCGATGCTGGATGAGTTGCGGACGATGGACTGGGTTCCTCGTCTGGTGCGAAGTAAAGCAAGTAAACTCAACGAAGCTATCAAAACGCTTCAGGCACGGCTTGGGCGGGCACCAGCTGACGCCGAGGTTGCCGCACATATGGAATTGTCTTCTGAAGAGTTCGAAAAACTTCTCGTGGAAGCCAATGCCGTAAGCCTTGTGAGTCTGAACAAAAAGTGGTGCGAAACGGACAGTTCGAAAGACGTTCGTGAGATCGATATTCTGGAGGATAAGAAGGGTGAAGATCCCACTCGTCGAATTCAAAAGGGTGATCTCATGCGGCTTGTGACAAAGGGTCTCAATCGGAATGAGCGGCTTATTATTATTCTTTACTACTACGAAGAGCTAACAATGAAAGAAATAGGTCTCACTCTCGATCTTTCGGAAAGTCGTGTGAGCCAGATGCATTCTGCGATTGTTGAGCGACTACAGCATCAATTGGTACCGAGGCGTAAGGAGTTTGCGGCTTAAGGTGGGTTAGGTAGTCTGCGCTAACAGTTTCATTAAAAAATAAAAAAAATTTTAAGTTTAGGTCCATCTTTCGACGATACGACTAGACTAGGGTGTGGAGAGAGTACAAGCCTTCGAAGTCTGAATAGTCAGGGATGTCGTTCAGTTTCGAATAATTAACAAAGTGAAAAAGGGCAGACTCGACGGATTTCAGTGAACCATAAGAATGTGAAATGCGTAAAACATTTCTCTTGGGGAAGCGGAAATCGAATCACGAACTGCAAGGAGTGCAACAATGAATATTTCAGGTGTAAGTTCAACGCATGGTTCAACATCGGTGAACAGCGTTCAGGGAATTGAAGCGACGGAATCAACAGCAAAGACTCAGGCCGAGGGTCTTTCTGAAGTTCGAGACAACGTTTCACTTTCAGTAGATGCCATTCAGGCAGCCGAAACTGTGGGTGATGTGCGTCTCGATAGAGTGAATTCGATCCGTGCCGCTATCGCTGACGGAAGTTATGAGACCCCCGAAAAACTTGATGTCGCAATCGATCGTCTGCTTGACCGCTTGTCGTAAGCGGTCGGGCGTCCTTTCGCAGAATATGTAATTTAAGGCTTCTCAGGCCGGATAGTGGCCTGAGAAGCCTTTTTGTTTCCCGCTCCCGAGCTCTATTACCCCGATTCATGTCTGTGCTATCATTAGGATATAGTCCTCTTAGATGACGGGAGGCATTCAGTTCTTTGAGGCACGTTTTCAGACCAGCACAAAGCATTTGTACACATGTCAGTAGACGCTAATTTTTCCCTCGGTCACGTGAATACTGCCCTTACACCGCAAGAGCGGTTTGAGGAATTTATGCAGACGCGTGGAAAACGAATCACTCGGCAGCGACAAGTCATTGTTGATCACGTAACGACTCGTCATGAACATTTTGATGCGGAGCAGCTTCTGGTTGACCTGAAGCAAACGCCTGCCGGGGCACAAGCCAGTCGGCCGACAATTTATCGAACGCTTAACGAAATGGTGGAAGCCGGCATTCTCAAAAAGATGGAACTGGACGGACGGGCCGTCTACGAACATGATTATGGATACCCGCAGCATGACCACCTCTATTGTACGAGTTGTCAAAAGCTTATTGAGTTTTCAAGTGAAGAACTGACGAAACTTCGAAATGCCGTAGCCGAGACACATCAGTTTCGAGCCCAGGGTCATCGGTTTATTGTGTCCGGTATCTGTTTTGATTGCCGTAGCAAACGAGGTACGTCGCGTCACCAAGATCGCGTGTAGGCCTTCCTTTAGGCAAGGGGGCTTTTCTTTTGCTAACGTTTTATTTCGTGCTCTGTAATGATCGGCCGCGTTTGACCACGAGCATTCTTTCTACTGGCCTGATTTAATCCACAGTTGGCTGCTTGTAGCCGTAACGTTGGATGAATGGTTGCCAGCGCTTCGCTATTTCTGAAATGATCCGTGGATCATGTTGGTATGTATTTGTGGAGTATCCTTTCATTGACTCTGCCTGTTTCTCGAAGGCAGGCCGAACTTTTTCAAAGCCTCCAAGCTTGAGTTTCTCGTACGCTTTCTCCATGCTCGATACGGGGTCTTTAACAAGCTCTTCGTAGCGTATTTCATGGAGCCGTTCATCATCGAGTTCAGCCCGATCGCGTTCGAATGCGGAATACATTGTGTCGAAGCAATCGAAGACATATTCCTCAGTATTCTTTTCAGAGTCTATTTGCATTGCCTGAACATGATGCAGTGAATGCCAGAGCCGTTTTGTTGAAGGAAATACAACAAATGGATCTCGGACAATGTGAATGAACCGGGCTCCCGGGAACATCTTCGCGAGTGTCGCCATCCGTGCGGTGTGTGTGGGGCTTTTCAAAATAGGTCGGCGAGCATCTCGGATTGCGAGTGTGCCGATAAACCGGCGTAGTACGGATTTCCATTGATCGATCTGATCGGCTGGTAGCGTTTCGAGGTCGAGGGCGGTCGGCTCGGCGGGCATGGGGTTCGGGAAAGCCATCCTGCGATACGGAGATGCTGCTCCCATGTTCACCAGCGCAAACTCATCTTCCTGTGGGCGGTGCCATCCGGCGGCAACATTATCCATGGGTCGCTTCGAAGGCATGATCCACGCGAGCATGGTTGTCAGAACGGTCTCTGTCAGCAAGAAGTGTCCGGGAGCAAAACACTGGTACGTTGATGGGCAGCAGAAACGATCATCAAGCATGAGGATTTCATGCAAGAGAGTTGTTCCGCTTCGCCAGTGTCCAATTATGAAAATAGGCGGTTCAGTTTCAGGAGGGGATTTCAGCTGCCTTCGATAGCGCGCGTTGCAGAGTGATTCAGCGATTGAATTGAAGCACGACGCGATTGAAATTGTGCCGAGGAGGCCGAGGCGACTTGGTGCAATGTTCCAATGATTCTGGCGGACAAGTTCAAACCAGACCCGCATCGGCATGCCGTGCCAGAATCGTGGACTCCACCACGGGTAACTGTGAAAGTCTTTGTTTGATAGTTTCTTCTTTGCGGGTGTATTCATCAGGGTGCGCTACAAGTGAGATTGAAAGGCGAAGTGTGTTAGCAGTTTTAGGAGTGCAATAGAGTTCAGTTATCGAGCATTTTTTTGCGGTGTGCTCTTTGCCGTGTGGAGAGTGTCTGTGGTGGTGGCTGGCCCGGTATCTTCTGTTTTTGCAACGATGTCGTTGTCTCCGGTACTGCGAAGGTGACGTTCAGCGATCTGGCTCGAAGAAAGAGCGCTTTGGAGAAGAGGTGTGAGATCAGCCACCATAGTGTGGCCGCTTCGTCGAATGATCTCATTGTCTTCCGTGTCAACAATGAGAATTGTAGGAAATTGTGTAACGCTGTACTGTTGACATGTTTTAGCATGCCTGTCAGCGTCAACCTGTACACATACAAAACTATCTGTGAGAGCTACGATCGATGGGTCGCTGAGAGTCTGTTGTGTAAGAGCCATTGACCAGCGGCACCATGCTGCTCGGAATACAATAAGTAATGGTTTGTTTGCGAAGTCAGCTAAACGCAGCCCGATATCGCAATTTTCAATAAAAGAAATTCTTTCTGAATCATAGTGACCGGGTTGCGTATCATTTTGGTCGATACGGTAAGTTACTGGTTCTGGCCAACGGTTATGCGTTGATTGTGTCGTATGAACGACTTCATCGCG
>DONH01000232.1:669-3299 GCA_003509235.1 Planctomycetaceae bacterium | reverse complement strand
GAGGTGGTAAAGGGGTGCGTGATATTAAGACGACTGCCCGAAATGGCAAGGTCGTGTCGATTGTCTCGGTACGAGACGAAGATCAGGTCTTGATGATGACTGCTCGTGGGAAACTGCAACGCGTGAATGTTGGTGAGATTAAGGCGATCGGCCGAAATACGCAGGGCGTTCGGATCATGCGGCTAGATGATGCGGATTCGTTAGCTGCGGTGGTTCCTGTGCCACCAAGCGAACAGGAAGAGGCGGAGACTGTTCCTGAAGACGCGTAGCCGTTGGCAGAGGGTTAAAAGAGCAGGAATGAAAATAGCGGTAGTTGGCACAGGGTATGTGGGTCTAGTAACTGGTACATGCCTGGCTGATAGTGGTAGTGACGTCATCTGCCTCGACATCGATGAGAAAAAGGTTTCTTCTCTCAGAGAGGGCAAGATTCCGATTTATGAACCAGGTCTCGAAGAACTCGTTGAGCGGAATACGCGGGTTGGGCGGCTGCGGTTTACTACTGACACGAACGAGGCCGTGGCAGCAGCCGATATAGTCTTTCTTGCAGTCGGAACGCCACCGACCACGAGCGGTGCAGCTGATTTGACGGCTCTCTGGAATGTGGTGTCATCGATAGCCCCACATCTTGCAGATAACGTCATCGTGGTAACAAAGAGCACGGTGCCTGTTGGTACTGCTGCCAAGATCGAATACAAGCTGTCCGAGGCCACGGGGCGCGTTTGTCATGTCGCCAGTAATCCTGAGTTCCTCAAAGAGGGAGCAGCGATAGAAGATTTTCAACGGCCTGACCGTGTGGTGGTAGGTGTACGAACCCCCAAAGTTGCCGAAAAACTCCGAAGGCTTTACTCGCCATTTTTGCGAACTGAGCGACCGTTTTTGGTCATGTCGCCAGAGAGTGCCGAGATGACAAAATACGTGGCGAATTCACTTTTAGCGACCAAGATAAGTTTTATTAATGAAGTCGCAAATCTTTGTGAGCGAATGGAAGCGAATGTTGATGACGTCAGGCGAGGCATTGGGCACGATAGTCGTATAGGATTTTCCTTCTTGTTTCCAGGCGTCGGTTATGGAGGAAGCTGTTTTCCAAAAGATGTTCAGGCACTTTCTGCCATGGCGCGTGAGCGATCGAGTGAACTAACGATTTTGCAGGCAGTGCATGGAGCAAACCTGGCACAGAAGCAAGTTCTCGGCAGGAAGATAACAGATTATTTTGAGGGCAATCTTGAGGGCCGTCGAATAGCTCTCTGGGGACTTGCTTTCAAGCCACGCACAGACGACATCAGGGACGCCCCATCGCTTGAACTGATTGACGTGCTTCTGGCGGCACGGGCAAAGCTTCGAGTTTTTGACCCCGAAGCTATGCAGAATGTTCAAGATATATACGGCAGTGCGGTGGAGTACGCATCAAGCCCGCTTGATGCTGTTACCAATGCAGATGCACTGGCGATCGTGACAGAGTGGGGAGACTTCCGCCGACCGGACTTCAAGGCTCTCAAGGCAACAATGGCAAGTCATGTGATCTTCGACGGCCGTAATCTCTTTGATAGTGAAGAAATGCTTTCCAACGGGTTTCTGTACCATTCAATAGGTCGATCGGTCGTTGATGGACGACCCAAAGAGGGTGGTTCTGGGTGATTGTTGTCATCGCCCTGCCTGCTTTATGTCGGTGGTTGTGATGAC
Source organism: Planctomycetaceae bacterium (assembly GCA_003509235.1). Classification (GTDB taxonomy): domain Bacteria; phylum Planctomycetota; class Planctomycetia; order Pirellulales; family UBA1268; genus UBA1268. Next base: position 1,619 of record DONH01000232.1, on the reverse strand, counting down.
TTTTGTTCAGAAAATCAAATAAAATTGTTGAGGCCGTTTGACATGTTTTTTTCACAGGGGTTAAAGTCCTCATTAGTAAATGAGGCTTTGATGAGTAATCGTATAAGACTCTTTCCCCGGCTTATTATCTTCTTCGGAGTTGAATGTCCGTGAAACTTATTTCCGCAGCCGCTGCGATGGTGGTGCTCGCTCCTTCTTTTGTGCAGGCATCTGATGCAAGTAGAGTACCTCCATCAGCAAGTTTTTTTAGTCTTTATGGTCTATTTTGGATCGTGGCGATCATCGGCTCTGGTTATGCTCTTTGGCAAGCGTGGCAATTTTATCAATGGATGGAAAGTCAGTCGGGAGGCTCGGAAAAGAACATTGAGATTGCAGGATATGTTCGTACGGGTGCCGATGCTTATCTCAGGCAGCAGTACAAAGTAGTCGCTGGATTTTTTGCAGTTATCTTTGCCCTCCTTCTTTTTATGGCTTTTGGGCTCAACGTTCAAAGCGCTTGGGTTCCATTTGCATTTCTTTCGGGCGGTCTGTTTTCTGGTCTGGCCGGTTGGTTTGGTATGAAGACTGCGACACTCGCAAGTAATCGAACTGCGGCTGGTGCAGAGAAGAGCCTGAACGATGGCCTCCAGGTAGCGTTTCGTTCAGGTGCAGTGATGGGGCTTACAGTCGTTGGGCTTGGTTTGCTCGATATTGTTGTTTGGTTTTTTATCCTGTACTGGCTTGTGCCTATGTTCGCGTCGCCGCTGTCGCTTGAAGAAATCACTGTCACGATGCTTTGTTTCGGCATGGGGGCCAGCTCGCAGGCGCTCTTTGCCCGTGTTGGTGGAGGTATCTTTACAAAAGCAGCAGATGTTGGAGCTGACCTTGTTGGCAAAGTTGAGCAAAACATTCCCGAAGATGATGCCCGTAATCCAGCAACAATAGCGGACAACGTTGGTGATAATGTTGGT
>DONH01000232.1:0-369 GCA_003509235.1 Planctomycetaceae bacterium | reverse complement strand
AACGTTGGTGATAATGTTGGTGACGTCGCTGGGATGGGTGCAGATCTATACGAAAGCTACTGCGGTAGTATTCTCGCAACTGCTGCACTGGGCGTTGCTGCTTTTTCCGGTGTGTCAGACAAAGATTACTTTATGCAACTCAGTGCCCTCTTTTTGCCAATCCTGATCGCTGCAGCAGGCATTGGCCTTTCCGTGTGGGGGATCTGGCAGGTCAGGACTCAAGAAGATGCATCTCAGCGATCACTTTTAGCGGCGTTGGCTCGTGGGATTAATCTTTCGACACTTGCCATTGTCGGAGTGGCTGTCGTGCTCACATTTTTATTGCTTGGGTGGTCACATATCGGCGTTTCAGTCAGTGTTATCGTAGGT
>DONH01000021.1 GCA_003509235.1 Planctomycetaceae bacterium | reverse complement strand
GACGCATATCCCTCGTGAGACGCTCGACAGGAAGCTCGGAGGCATTCTTGAAATTTATGAGAAGTTTCAGGGTGTTGATCCTCGTGATTCTCCAATGAAGATTTTCCCCGCAGTTCATTATTCGATGGGAGGTCTCTGGGTCGATTACGAAAAGAGTGAGAGCGGTGGTTTGGTAGAAGGGTCTCCGCGTAATCAACAGACAAATATCCAAGGCCTCTATGCAATTGGGGAATGTGACTACCAATATCATGGAGCAAATAGACTCGGTGCAAACTCTCTGCTCTCATGCATTTTCAGTGGCCTTTTCTGTGCGTCAGGTGTGATTGCAGGAAGCAAAGGCGACACCAGGTCAGAGACAAGTAGTGTGTTCATAGCAGCCGTGAAGGGCCAAGAGGATTATCACCAATCGATTCTTTCGCGGCCTGTGGGAGAATCGAATCCTTATGATATACACCAGCAACTTGGCAACATCATGACTAGAACGGCTACAGTCGTGAGGAGAAATGAACAGCTCACTAAGGCTTATGATGATGTGTGTGAGTTAGAAAACAGTTGGCAGCACTGCAGTCTTTCAGATACCGGTAATTGGACAAATCAAAATGTTGTATTCACTAAGGCAGTTGGAGATATGTTTCCGATTGCGAAACTGCTTTTAAAGGGTGCCTTGCTACGTGATGAGTGCCGCGGAGCGCATTACAAACCAGATTTTGCAATGCCAGGTATAGCGGCAACTGATCCCGTCGAACAAAGAGCAGAAGCGGAGCGTTGGTGTGACCGCTTTGAAGCGAATACGCGTAAATGGCTCAAGTCTACGATCGGTGTTCATGGAGATGATGGTCATCCGGTGATTACGTATGAGGATGTTGATACAACTCTGATTCCACCGCGGCCACGACTCTACGGTCTCGTAGGCGGAGAGGTTATTGAACAAGTTTGGAAAGAGCGAACTGAAAAAGTGGCTGAAGCAGCAACGGTCGGGTGACGGGAAACAGGCTCCGAGAAATTTTTATCCAGCAGATGATTGGAAATAACAATGATTACAGCATCTAGATTATCGAATTCGGATAAAAGTGCAGAAAAAAAGCAGTCCTTACGGGAAATTCATGTTCGAGTTTTGCGACAAGATGCACCGGGTGAAGAGAGTTACTGGGAGCAATTCGTGGTTCCGTATGAGCCGAATATGAATGTTATCAGTGTTCTCCAAAAAATTGCTGCGATATCAAAGTCACAAGATGGCCGGAGAGTATCCCCAGTAGCGTGGGACTGCGCTTGTCTTGAAGAAGTTTGTGGTTCTTGCGCAATGATTGTTAACGGACGAGTACGGATGGCCTGCTCCTCCTTGGTTGACAAGCTGTTGCAGGAGAATCCCAGTGAAATTGAACTAAGGCCATTAAGCAAGTTTCCTGTTGTACGTGATCTAAGCGTTGATAGGGGAAGGTTGTTCCATTCATTGGAGAGGGTGAAAGCTTGGGTTCCTGTTGATGATTCGTATGATCATGGCCCGGGACCAAGAATTTCACCACAAGAACAGGAAGATGCCTACCCTCTGACTACGTGCATGAGCTGTGGGTGTTGCATGGAAGCATGTCCTCAATTTAACAAGGCTGAGGTCGCGCAGCGAGAAGGAGAATCAGAGGAAGACTTTGAGTCTCGTAAAGAATCTATCTATGACCAGCAGTTTCTTGGGCCGCATGCGATTAGCCAAGCTGTGCTTTTTAATAATCACCCAACAGGTAAAATGAATGCAGATGAGCGAATGAAGTCACTCACTGGTCAGGGTGGTATTCAAATGTGTGGTAACGCTCAAAACTGTGTTGCTGTGTGCCCGAAGCGAATTCCTCTCACTAGGTCTATTGCACGTGCCGGAAGGTCAGCGACTGTCTGGGCAATAAAGAAGTTTTTTGATCGCTGAGTGAGTTAAGCAGATCCGAAGGATGCGCGGCGATCTTCGAGGCTCGCAGGAATGTTATTCAAGAATTGCTTGTTTTTTGTAGGCCTTTTACCGCTCCACTCTGCAGTGAAAACCGAAACTAGCTCGAATTGCGTACTGTTCGTTTGTATGGTATCGTCTCAGAAAAGAAGAGATATGTAGTACTTTGCTCTCTGTGAGCCGGTTGTTCCCGCTGAAAATGACCCGGATGGATCTGGATTTTCAGTCTTGTAGTCATTCCCGGCTATTCATTGTGGCTTGCACAAGAATGATGAGAGCAACTCACATGAGAGAAGGTTCGGAGTGACGAGTCAAGAACAGCCCCGGCGGCGTCGCCCTGCCGAGGCAAAACGACGTTCGTCCCAAGGCATGGAAGGCCGGGGGAACTCACAAAAAAAAGCGAACACCTCTGCAACGTCAATTAGAGCAGCAAGCGACAATGGAGGGTTTTCGGCCCTTGGACTTTCTACCACGACTCTCCAAGCAGTGGGTCGAGCTGGATACACCCAGCCAACTCCAGTTCAGGCAGGAGTTATTCCAAGGGCAATTGCAGGAGTTGATGTACTGGGGCAGGCCCAGACTGGTACGGGTAAGACTGCTTCATTCGTACTTCCAATACTTGAGCTACTCACGCGAAGTCCAGGACGAGGGCACGGTGTACGGGCACTTGTTCTGGTGCCCACGCGTGAATTGGCTGTTCAGGTTCGTGATGAATTTGAAAAACTTGCAGCAGGGTCCAAACTTCGATGTGTTGCTGTCTATGGTGGGAAGCCTATTAAGGCTCAGATCGATAAATTGGCAAAGAATCCGGAAGTTGTGGTTGGTACTCCGGGCAGAGTTCTTGATCACATGAGTCGTGGAACTCTAATGCTTGGTACTCTCGAGCTTGCAACACTCGATGAGGCTGACCGTATGTTAGATATTGGCTTTCGGCCAGATATTGAAAAAATCCTTCGACGCTGCCCTCAGAGCCGACAGACTTTGCTGCTCTCTGCTACTGTTCCGCCACCTGTAGCAAAATTAGCAACTCGATATATGCGAGATCCAGAGATTCTTGACTTTTCAACAAATGAAATTTCTGTTGAAACAATTGAGCAGTTTTATTTCACAGTTGATCCAACGCGTAAGTTTGCCTTACTCGAACAATTACTTGAACGTGAGCAGCCTCGGCAGGCTATTGTTTTCTGCCGTACGAAACGGGGAACGGATAAAATTCATGAGCGTCTCAAGCGACGCAGGAAAGACAAGAAAGCTAGTGTGGCATGCATCCACGGCGATCTCGCACAGAATGTACGGGATCGAGTGATGCGACAATTCCGTGAAGGCCAAATACAGGTTCTGGTGGCAACAGACGTTGTAGGTCGTGGCATTGATGTTTCTGGTGTTTCGCACATTATTAATTACGACATACCAGAGTTCTGCGATGACTATGTGCATCGGGTCGGTAGAACTGGCAGAATGGGGCGAGAGGGCGTTGCGTATACGTTTGTTGCTCCGGAAGAAGGCACGCAACTGACTCGGATTGAAATGCGAATCGATAAACTCTTGGAAAGAAGTGAAATCGCTGGATTCTCTGCGATCGATCCAAAACCGACTGCTCCGCCTCCTGCGCACGAACAACAATCGGGAGATCGCAAGGGTTTTGGTGACACGGTAGGAGAAGCCCCAGCTGCTCCAAAACCAGCTCCATCACTTCTTGGAAGGAAGCGTGGTCCAAAGCGCTTCCGTAAGGCGTTATAGATCTCGGAACTGTACGGGTAAGGCAGGATGTCAGAACGGGCAGTACGGCAGCGATTACAAAGTCTGGAATTGGCAGGAGTGACGTGTCTGCCGAAAAGTCGTTGCGTGGATGAAGGCAAAACGAGCAGCACGTTAGCGTGTCCGCAGAGTCACGACCCCGAAGTGATTAGTCGCACACTCAATGCGATGTATAAAGAAGTTTTAGCGAGCACGGATTGCTTGCAGCTTGCCTCTCTGCCTACTGCAAATGTTTTCGGTAATGGGGCAGAAAATCCACGCCTATGTTTTTTCGGTATATCACCGGATGAAATAAATGATGAAGTTGGAACGCTCTTTACCGGACAAACAGAGGCCCTTTTTACAAAAATTATTGATGCTTGTTCATTTCCGATTGATAAATTCTACATATTAAACAGCCTGCAAAGATCGCCATCTGGGAATCATAGTCATGATTCTAGTGATACTAAGAATCTCAATTTTTTTTTAATGCAGGAATTAAAAAAAATGAATCCAGAATTCATATGCTGTCTTGGTACAGGTGCTGCTCATGCTCTGCTTGAAACCACAGATTCAATTGGGTCGCTTCGGAAAAAGTGGTTTGACTATCAAGGAAGTCGTGTCATGTGTACCTATCATCCTTCCTATCTCCTTCGAAATCCATCAGCGAAACGAGATGTCTGGGAAGATATGAAACGTCTGATGGAAGCAATGGGAATACAACTCCCGGCTCGCTGAGTGAGTGGCGTATGGCGGCATCACGATTGATTAAGTAATGCTTTGGTAGACTGCTCGATTACAGACATCGCCTGTTGCTCATCAGCACACTCCGCAATGATTCGCACAACAGGCTCAGTGTTACTCGCACGTGCCAGTAACCAACCGTCAGCAAATGCAATCCGGACACCGTCGAGCCGGCTTACGGTTGCCTCAGGAAAGGTATCCGCAACACGTTGAAAGGATTCTTTTATATCTTGTTTGGACCAACCGAAAGGAAGCACGATTTTTGTTTTCTTGATCGTAAGAGGAGGGAAGTCTTTGATCAGGCTGGTAAGAGGCGTGAGTGCTCCGCCTTCGGCCATGCGTTCGAGAATAAGAGCCATTGCGACAAAGGAGTCTCGAACCAGCCCAACACGAGGATCAATTACACCGCCGTTCCCCTCGCCTCCTAAAACAGCATTCCTCTTTAGCATCTCATCGACAACATTCGCTTCACCAACAGCTGAAAGCGTACATGGTGAGCCATGACGTTTGGCAAGATAAGCAGTGAGCTGGCTTGTTGAGCAGTTAATCACGACCGGACCAGGTGATTTCATGAGTACGGCATCTGCTGCAAGGGCAAGCGTTAATTCTTCACCCAAATAAACCCCGTCATGACTTGCTACAGCGAGTCTGTCCGCATCGGGATCTTGGAAAAAACCAATGTCAGCCCCGGCCGCTGGTATCTGGGGCAACCAGTCAATGAGATTATCTGCGGTTGGTTCAGGTTCATGTTCAAACTGGCCGTCAGGAGGCTCTCCAACAACAGTGACTTCGCAGCCAAGTGCCTCAAGGAGTGGTCGTGCCAGTCGACTGCCCGCACCGTGGCCGCAGTCTATCCACACCTTTGGTTGCACCTTACGAATGGAATCGACATTAACAATCGAAAGAACCTTGTGGAGATGTGGAAGTGTACTTTCAATTGTACGAACACACCCTTGTGTAGGCTTCTTTTGGGCCTTTGGTGGGGACCTTCGAAGAGCCTCAAATCGCAAACGCACTGCGTCGCCAGCTACAGCAGGTAGAACACGGCCGCCTGATGAGAAAAGCTTGAGTCCGTTATACGGCGCTGGATTATGGCTGGCTGATATTTGTATGCCACCGGCTGCATTATTTTCAACGATAGCAACTCCGATTGTTGGTGTTGAAGCGACATCGCAGTCGAGCACATCTCGACCACTGGCGACAATTGCCTTGTTGATGGACTCTTTGAGTGCCGGCCCAGATTCCCGACCATCTCTTCCGATTAAAACTGGCCCGGCAGGAAGGGTTTCGATGAAACTGCAGGCATATGCCGCTGCAACATCGTCAGTAAGCGATTCCCCGACGATTCCTCGGAGTCCTGAGACGCTGACAATAAGTGGTTCAGAATGCTTTGAATTCGTTGCGTTATCATTCTTCATAGGTTTTCCATTGGAAATAGCTGCATGTTTTTGAGTTGGGGAGTATAAATCTAAACAAAACCGAACGAACACCCGTGTTTCTATGGAGTAATTGATGGCGTCAATGTCTGCTGATTTAGTGGCTGATTGTCTCGCACGTTTACATGAAGCCCATCAAAATAGTGTGATTACCGACCATTCTTTGGCGACTATGCAAACTTGGTTGAGGGAACCGCGGTATGCAGAGTTTGCTGAGCAGCTTGCTGATCTCATTATTCGCGCAAAAGTAGATAAGCAAATTTGGAAATCACTAGACGATGCCTACTGGACAGTTATTCCCTTTGGCACTGGGGGACGGCGCGGAAAAATGTTTCCAGTTGGATCAAATGCAATTAACGACCGCACGATTGGAGAAAGTGCCCAGGGTCTTGCCGATTATGTCATGGCAACTCGAACGGCAGGGAGTGAACCTAGTTGTACGATTGCGTATGACACACGGCATCGTTCAGAACATTTTGCGAAGCTGTGTAGTGAAATTCTTTTAGCAGCGGGGTTCAAGATTTTCTTCCTGCGAGGATATCGGAGTACTCCAGAACTTTCGTACGCGGTTCGCTATACCGAGAGTACGTGCGGCATCATGGTTACGGCGAGTCATAACCCACCTAGTGACAATGCTGTCAAGGTATACTGGTCTGGTGGTGTTCAAGTGTTACCGCCTCACGACAAAGGCATTATTGAACGAGTCATGCAGGTCAATGAAATCAGCCGACTCCCGTTTAATGATGGGGTGAACAACAGACGGGTTGTTTTCATGGAAGATGAAATTGACCCAGCTTTTGTGCGTGCCGTGTTGAAGCAGGCAACAGCCGGTTCTCGTGATCTTTCTGTTCTATACACGCCACTCCATGGTGTTGGGGCCACCGCTGTTATTCCTGTACTGGAAGGAGCAGGTTTTCAGAATGTAAGGCTGTACGGCCCACAGGCTGAGCCCAATGGAGACTTTCCTAACGTTCCTGGACATGTTGCGAATCCAGAAAATGCAGACGTACTCACTGGAGCAATTGAGGAAGCACGCAGTCGATCTGATGACGTCGTTATGGCGAGTGATCCAGATTGTGATCGTCTTGGTGCGGCCGCTGCAGTGAGACCAGAGAAAGATAGTAAGTGGAAAACATTCACAGGAAATCAGCTCGGTGCCTTATTGACTGAGTGGGTTCTTGAATCGAAGAGCCGAAAAAATGTTCTCCAGCCAACAGACACGGTTGTTACAACTCTGGTCACGAGTGGCCTTATTCGTCATATTGGCAAAAAGCATGGGGTGAACGTCGTCGATGGGCTCCAGGTTGGCTTTAAATGGATTGGTCGAACGATTGATGACATCGGGCCAGAACACTTTGTTTTTGGGTGCGAAGAGTCTCATGGATATTTGGCAGGAACACATGTCCGTGACAAAGACGCAAGTGTTGCAGCGTTGCTTCTGGCTGAGCTAGCAGCAGAGCTCAAAGTACAAGGAAGGACATTGCATCAAAAACTCGATGATCTTTTCTGCACATATGGGTGTCATCTTGAAAGACAGGTGGCGATCAAATTGCCGGGAGCAGCAGGAATGGATCGAATG
>DONH01000161.1 GCA_003509235.1 Planctomycetaceae bacterium | reverse complement strand
CTCATGATGTTTGGGCTGTGTTGCAGACTGAGCAATAACGGTGAAAGCGCTCACCATACCACTTACCGTTCCAAGCAATCCAAACATTGGTGACAATGCACCGATCAGAGACACATAACTGATCTTATGCTCGAGCTGCATTGCTTCCTCAGCCTGTGTTTCACGCATTGCATCTAACGACTGCTGCCGCCCCACCTGTAACTTGACAAGGCCGACAGCAAGGACACGACCAAGGTAGGAATCATCCACTTTTGCAAGTTCGTAGGCCTGCTGAAACTCTTTCTTATCCAAATGGTTTTCAAATTCTTCAATAAGCCCGGGGGGCATTAGAACCGTGCGGCGTAATTGCAAAAAGCACATTACAAGTAACGCAACGAGTGCGAACGAAAGTGCGACAAAAACAATCACAAAAGTCACACCAAGTGCTTTTATATAATAGACAAGTAAATTATCTGGTGCGTCTAGGACCACGTCATTACCACCTCTATCTGAATTTGCTTCAGGCATTGCTGGCTCAACCGCTGCAGGATCAGTCGCTACTCCTATCACCGCTCCAGCCTCTGGAGAGACGGGCTGACTCTCGTCAGCGACCTGGCCTACTACAACAGCCGACCACAAAAGAACCATTCCTGTTATAAAAACGCGACACTGAGGCAGTAGATGATTCTTGAAAAACTGCATCTGTAAACATCCCTGCTTTCTGGCAATTAGGTCCTGATTAATCACTCGTCCTGAAGTTTCATATAAATCAGAAAATTTCCTGCGGACTGCTAAAAGTTTACTTGTTGTACTCCATGACCATCAAACATGCTACGTCGATTTACTTGGCAGACGGATCCAACTCAGCAGCCCACGTAGATTGGGGATAGGCCTCTATCAACCTTTGTCGAACTTCAGCCGAACGACGAGGATAGCCTCCCTTATTCCATAAATGAAACAACCTAAACAGTGCTTCAGCGTGCGTGTCAGGGACATCACCATACACCAGATCCACAGTTAAATATGCAATCAAAGCATCTTGATCCTGCTTCAATTCCAGGAATGATTGGCCGAGCAGGCTATACGCCTTTCCGAGCAATATATTTGTTGCGATGACGGGATCTCCCTCGGGATACGTTTCCGCGAGCATCGAACTGATAAGAGAAACTGCTTCATCAAAACGGCTTAAAAAAATAAGGCTCTCTGCCTGTCCAAGACATGCCTTTATCTTTTCCTGCTCAATAAAACTCCCATCGAGATCGGTGGATTGCACTTTTTCATATTCTGCAATTGCCTCTGCGTGACGACCCTCTGCGGCCAAAACATTTCCTTGAAGCCTTCCTGCACGGACCACCATGGGCGGGGGACCCCGTGAAATTTTCTTATATATCGCCGTGGCTTTATCGTATCGCCTGAGAGCTCGCTCAAGATCACCGGCAGTCTCGAGCAAATCAAAGTAATGAATTGAACGAGTAAATTTATCGAGCACATCTTCAATGGAACTTAGAGCCGAAGACAGCTCTCTAGTCGTATCCATAGCAACAGAGCCAGCAGCTACCACTCGAACATACGCATATTCACCACGCACCGCTACCGAGGCACGTTGAATTTCACCTTCATCGACTTGCTCAAGAGCTTCGAGGGCACCGTCAAAGTCATTCGTTATGAGTCGCTTTTTTGCCTCGATCAAATTTTTTGGCTCATCAGCAAATTGAATCATCACAACATCGGTAACACCTATCTCTCGAATAGCATTCGTAGAGCCTCGGGGAAGAAACCGAACCGCCTCAGTCGACACAGACTCTATTTTCCCAAATAACGTTTCCTTTCTAGTAATTACCTGATCCGCTGCGGCAACGCGTGCTTCATTTTGACATGCGGCATAAATACAAAAGATCAGAAGCGAGCGAAGAACTGCCTCGATAAATCCCAAGATACTTCTAGGTAAGATTTCTAGATGTTTGTATTCCATAGTCTTCATTTAGTCCTCGAGATTGTCACAGACTCATGCTGAATTGTGTCCAGCAATATCTCAAACCTTTCCCTCGACGCATCGCTGCCAAGTCCGGGATGCAGTTGGGCCTCGATTTTTATGTCGGCTTCAGCCTCTTTGAGCAACCGAGTCTTGATAGACGTGTCGACCTCTTTCCGCGCCCATGCTAGTCGGCAAGCAGCAAGCCGATAGCGCGCTTCAAAATAAACATTCCGCATCTTGTCAGCGACTCCACCACGCGATCCAAATGCAAGCTTTGAAACTCGACTTGCAAGCGAACCCCAGCCCCAAACAATGCTTTCGCCAACATCTATCCTGACACGACTACCGACAATCGCCGCACGAAAATACTCTCGTGCCTGTTCAAGACTCTGTGAATCCTGAGCTGCCTTCTGGAACAAATCCGCTGCATATTGCTGGAGCATTGGCGATCGATTGTTCTGTTGATCAGCCAACATGACTCTCATCTGCTCCACAGCCGCATCCCACTGACCAAGATTTGACCTGACCGCCACCAGCTCACGTCGCCAAGAAGTCTTTGCCGACTGAGGAAGCGCGGCGTGCGACAGAATTTCCTCTATTGTCACAGCGGCCTGAGTGAGAAAAGATTTTCTTTTTCCGTTGGGAATATTTGGAACGACACCGTCACCTGGAAGCCCAAGCCTACCCGAGGTAAACGCCACCCATGACAGCACCTCAAATTGATCTGTGGCAGCTTTTGTGAAGTCTAGCAACTGCTCAATGAATTCAAGTTCATCTTCCGAAAACCCATTTTGTACACTTATAGTGCTGTCTTGCGCAATGCGTTCTTCTATACCTTCAAAGAGTTTTTTACCAACTGAGACAGCCGTTCTGACAAGCCGAAGCTTTGCTTCTTTGTTCGAAGATACATTCGCTATCAAACATTTCATTGCCTGTATTGCTAGGTCATACCGCTGCACCTTCGCAAAACCCCGAATACACACATGAAAACCAGCCTCATAAATTGAAAGTGGAAACTCTGTTGATGAATCTTGAAAAACCTGCCACGGCCCGTAACCAGCATGAGTAAGAAGTGTAAATAGATCGAGAGAGTCATTGTTGCCGGAGTACAGAGAAATTTCACAACGCGCAATAGCCCCAGCCAGTGCAATTTCTAAGGTCTTGCCTCGCAATGCTTTTTTTTCATCGATGACTGCCAACCCCTCATCGAGAACTCGTCTGGCATCTTGAAGGCATTCCGTCCTCAGCTCGTCCAATGTGCTGTTCTGGCCGTTGCCAGGATGTTGACAGAGATGCCATAGCGCAACTCCACCACGCAAAAGCACCTCGGACCGTCCAGCCACATCCTTATCAAGACTCTGCAGCACGCTCTTGATAGCTGCACTATTCCCATTTCGCAAGGCAAGGGTAATGCTCACTTCCGCGGCATCTGCAGAACATTTATCACGAGGCCATCGCCCCATAATCGCTGATGCCATTTCACCCATTTGGGCCGTAGCACTCTCGCCCCAATCAATATTTTGCTGTGCCACTAACGCCTGCCAACTGGCGAATGCAAGAACGGCAGCTTTTTGGGCGATAGGATCATACAGCGAACGCTTCACGAGAAAGTCGCACAGCGAAACCGCCTCGTGGTATCGCTTATCCTCATAAAAAAGGAGTGCTACTTGATACCGCAAAAGTGCCAGTTGCTCTTTTTTCAGGTCTTGATCTTCGGCTGTCTGGCTCGGCGCACTCCTAAGCACCTCTTGAAGCCTTGCAAGAGCTACTGATCGCTGTGTTCCTGATGGATTCTTACGATAGTTATCCAAGATTTTTTCAGCATGATGAAAGGATGCCGCAAAGCTACGGCCGAGTCGCTCAGCTAATGCCGCATCCTGACCCCCTAACTTCCCGAGCAATTTCCGTGCAGATGCAGCATGAACATCACCAGCTTTCGCAACATCCCGAGCAAGAGTCCGAATATCGGCCAGCAGCGACTTGCGGGCATCTTTTGAATCTTCAGATGATGTTTCGAGCCGTCGCCATAGTAATTCGGCTGAACGATACTTCATTGCCAAAAGATCTGAATTGATCGCAGAGGACCGATTCTCACCGAGGGCAAATTGCCTAAGCCGTTCATCAAATTCTTGATCATCTATCAAACTCGCAGTGTTGAGCCAGTCGGCAAGCAATGCGTCGACTGCCTTCACTCGTAATTGATAAATTAATGTTTCCGAACTCGGTAATTTTGTAACCTCGAGCAGGACTTCCTGTCCTTCTTTTTTCCGACCTAGAGCAAGAAGAGTCTTCCCTTCCTCGAGTCGTGCCCAAAGTCCTGCAGAACGTGTTGGTGTTGATAAATACACCGCATGGTACCGCTGCAGGGCTTCCTCCAGACTTCGGCCCCATTCTTTTGAGTGTTGATCGAAACATTCCGCCATTTCCGAACATGTCTCAGCAGCAAGCAATTGAACCTGCACGCGACGACCCCGCAGTTTCTCACGACTCTGCTCCAATTGATTCAACAGGCGACGATCCGTCGACGTAATCAACCGCTGGCCTCGAAACTCACGAATGATCGCTTCGACTTGCTGGAGTTCTTTCTCGATCGCGCTAGACGCTGTCTGGCCCGACCGAGGCCCTACAAAAACATGAACTGCAGACAAGAAGAATTGCTGGGCTTCGCTACCATCTTTCCCATCAGTGGCTGCCTGATTCCTCGAAAGTCTCCCCATATCACGAAAAACCATCCCCAACTGAAACGCTGCTTCGGCGGCAACCGACGGATTCTGATTGCCCTCAAGGAGCTGCTTGAAATCACTGACCGCTTGCTCGTACGCCCGCTGCCTTTGCCCTGTATCTGAAGTCTCACGAACACCAGCCACACGTTCATTGGCACGCCATAAAGGAATCTTTTCGCGAAACGAATCCGACACCGCGTCGTTCTGAAGAAGTTGGTCTAGTACAGTAATTGCCGTATCGTGATAACCTTTTTTACCAAGAGCAATAATGAGTCGTGAGGCTGATTGCTCCAGCGTCGATTCTGCATGAACACCCCCTACGAAGAGGCTCGTCGATAACAGACAGACACACACACAAACAAAGGGGGGGCAGCCGGCAAGACCAAGCCGGAGGAAACAACACAACAGTCTTAGTGGTCCTTCCATAATAGCTTTTGGACCATTTCAACGGTGGGACACATCTACCTAGACAACCAACGCAGGTGCCAGACGCAGGCAAGAACTATTGTATTATCTCCCGTCCGAACCATTTGATCCAGCAGCCAACCAGTAGGGAAGTTGTCCAGCCATTGGTAACTTACACACTTTGGCAGAATGTATCCCTTCACACGTCCGTACTTTTGATAAACAATCGTCTGATGGTTCTTGGTCGAGGCTGAGCACACCAATCGCGTCACCACCCGGCGTCGAGCGCCCAACGGTCATCTGGGCAATATTCACACCAGTTCCGCCAAACGCTGTACCGACATTCCCAATAATCCCTGGAACATCTTCGTGCATGAAAATCAGAAGCGTCCCATCAAGGTAGGCCTCCAGACGATGCCCCTCAAGTTGAACAAGTCTGGGCATGGATCGACCGAAAAGAGTTCCTGCTGCACGATGCACATGATCACCAACAACCAGATCAACAGCGACAACCGAACTAAATGCACCAGGGTCAGTTCTACTTTGCTCTACGAGTTCGATCCCTCGCTCCCTCAACAACATCTCCGCATTAATAATATTTACATCTTCAAGCGCTGTTTCAAGTAACCCGGCAGCAAATGCCGCCGTGATAAGTCGAGTATTTCTCGATGCGATTTCTCCCCTGTATGCAATTGAAACTGCCTTGGGTGGCTGATCGTCGAGTTGAGATAGCAAGACACCAAGCCGCCACCCGAGATCAAGAAAACCACGCAGACCCTCAAGATCCGCAGGGTCAATTGGGCTTGAATTAACTGAATGACGAATAGTCCCGGTCCGAAGAAAATCGGTGAGTAAATTAACCCCCTCAATCGCAACTTGTGACTGCGCTTCCTCGGTACTCGCACCGAGGTGTGGTGTTACAAGCACATCAGGTCGGCCAAACAATGGGCTCTCTGTACATGGCTCAGTTTCAAAGACATCAAGTGCAGCACCTGCTAGCACGCCACTTTCAAGACCCTCGAGGAGTGCCTCTTCATCATAGATACCACCTCTCGCACAGTTGATTAACCGCACACCAGGTTTGAGTAACGACAACTCTGCCTTGCCAATTAAGTGACGAGTGTCGTCCGTGAGTGGCGTATGGACAGTCAGATAATCGAGTTCCGGTAACATTTCCCGAACACTTCCAAATAATTCAACACCAAGTTCACCAGCACGCTCCGCTGCCAAGAAGGGGTCATAGACGACAACCCTCATATCAAAAGCACGAGCGCGACTGGCCACTGCCTGCCCGATACGCCCCATACCAACAATACCGAGTGTCTTGCCGGCGAGCTGGACACCCATGTATTTGCTTCTGTCCCAGCGATGCTCACGAAGGCTCGCATCGGCAGGAGCTACATTTCGAGAGAGTGCCAGAAGTAGTGTAAACGCATGCTCAGCAGTACTTACTGTGTTTCCTGCCGGAGTGTTCATCACAACAATCCCTTGGCGAGTTGCAGCCTGCTTATCAATATTATCTGTACCAACTCCAGCGCGGACGATAGCACGAAGGCGATGGTTTCCTGCTAACACTTCTGCGGTTATTTTAACGCCACTGCGACAAATGGCTCCGTCATGCGATGCCAGCACATTCTTCAGTTCTTCACCTGAGAGGCCTGTCTTCACTTCATAGGAAATCCCCAACCGGTCAGCCGCATCAAGGAGAGCAAGCCCATCTGGGCTAAGTTTATCGAGCACGATTATCGATGGCATAGTTTTTTGTACCTGCGCGAGACCGGCACTCCTTGAATAGAAATCACAACGTAATAATTAAAGCTAAAACAATCGCTTCATGACTCATTCAAATGATGAGTCACAGAGCATGCTGATCAGGGTCACCTATCCATGAGAACACTTAAAATCATTCATAAACTGACACAACGTCTCAACTCCCTCTTCAGGCATAGCATTGTAGATACTTGCTCGAATGCCACCCACTGACCGATGTCCTTTGAGGTCTGTGAGACCTGCCGAGGCTGCGTGTTTCACGAAGGTAGCCTCAAGATCCTCTGAAGGAAGACGAAATGTCACATTCATAATGGACCGACTTGCAGGACAGGCATGCCCTTTGTAAAAACCGCTCGAGGAATCGATCACTTTATATACTTTCGCGGCCTTTGCCGTATTACGTTCTGAAATGGCATGTAATCCACCGACTTCTTTCATCAGCCATTCACAGACCAAACCTAAAATATACACGGCGAAAACTGGTGGCGTATTTGGTCGTGATCCTTTCTCAACAAATGTTCGATAGTCCAGCATTGCCGGCAAGTCGTCCCGCGAACGGGCAAGCAAATCACGACGAATGATTGCGACCGTCACTCCAGCAATCCCAGCATTCTTCTGAGCACATGCGTATATCATTCCGTACTGTGAAATATCCATCTGTCGAGAAAGAAAGTCACTCGATGAATCGCAAATCAGTGGAACGTTTTCGAATGATGGCATCTGCTGCCATTGAACTCCCTGGATTGTCTCATTGCTGGTAACATGAACATAAGCGGGGGATTCAGAAAGCCTGATCTCATCAGCCGAGGGCAAACAGTTGTATCCATTTTTACCACCGTCCCAAGCAACATGAGTTTTACCAATGCGACTTGCCTCCTTCAGTCCTCCTTTACCCCAGGTTCCAGTGAGGACATAGTTGGCGGCACCAGACTGGCCGGCCAGGAAATTCATTGGAACCATAGAGAACTGGAGGCTGGCTCCTCCCTGAAGCAATACAACTTCATATTCTTCACCAATTCCTAGAAGTGTTTTCAGACCTGCTAGAGTGCGTTCAAGAATGCCATCGAATGCCTGACTACGATGACTGATTTCAAGCACTGATGAGCCAACACCGGGCAAGGACAGCAAGTCCCTTTGAGCCTTTTCGAGCACTGGCAATGGCAACACTGCAGGCCCTGCTGAAAAGTTAAATACCCTATCAGCAACCGTCGCCATGAATTTCTCCGTCGCTGCCTGCTTATAAATGAACCATGGCCCACCGGCATACCGCGGGCATGATTTGACTCTCTGCGTTACGCATGCCCCCCGAAACCGCCTCCCGGAAGAACTTTGCGTAACGCGCCGAAAATACTCGTATGCACAAGATTACGGCTCCTCCACCCGCAGGGTCAACGGGCCGCCGTTTCTTGGCGGAATCACCGAGGAGAGTAGGGTGATCCACCGGCTGGAGGCGCAGTTGCAATAACCGGCGAAGGGCCACTTGTTGAAAGCGTAGCCACTTTGGCAGCCACTGTTGGCTGATTTCGATCTAATTCAAGAGCTTTTGAATAGTTTACAAGTGCCTGCTGCGCATCGCCGGAAGACTCTCTAATTTGGCCGAGTGCAACAAGTGCCCGGGGGTTGTCCGGATCAACTGAAACTGCATCGACTAGATAATTCTCTGCATCGAGGGTATCGCCCTGTTCCTGACAGAGCCGAGCGAGTTCTATTTTCGGCTCAGGGTTTGCGGGCTCCCTTGCAGCCCATTGTTCGAGTTGCGTCGCAGCATCTCCCGTACGCCCGGTTTCAACCAGAAGCACTGCAAGCCCTCGCTGACATGCTGCGTGATTCTGGTTCCTTGCTAAGCAAAGATGATAATACTGCTCAGCTGTCTGAAGGTCATCAGTCCTACCAAAGAGTTTTGACTGCTGATGGTAGGTTGCTCCAAGATTGTAAAAACAATCCGCATCCCCAGGCTGCTTCTCAAGGGCTCTTTGGAAGGAATAGGCAGCGCCAAGATAGTTACCCTGCTGATAAAGGCTCACGCCTTTGTCAGAGTCAGATTGCACAAATCTGCCACAGCCGCAGAACAGACTGACACAAATTATACCGATTAAGGAAACACCCGACCCCGCTCGACAAAACAAAAACCTGCGGTCTCTCAATGTATTGTGCTCCACCACCATTCCGAAGATTCTCACGGCAACGCAAGGAGGACGGTATCTAGTGGCACTTCACCGGGGCAAGATCGAATATTGCTTATAAAATCAGCCCATACGCAACATTCAATCGGTCGCCACACCGCACGGCAAGACTCTGACATATCCAAGTGACCGAAGCACCGTAAGCGTCTCACTACAGGTCGGAAATCGTCTCCCGCTTTCATTTTTGTATGTTTCAAGAGCCTGCATAAACTCCAACTCTGAGGAATCATAGTCTCGCTCACAGGTCGCTGGATCGATGGCTCGCCTTCTGGCTGCTATTTCTTGCTTATATGGCATTGAATCTCTCCCAATTTACGTGCACGTGGCTTGATGTATCGCCGAATACTCCAGTGAAATCCTGACATGCCAGAGTTAAAAACCAACAGTCATGCCGGTCGGCTAAGAAGTATTGCTCATGCCAACAGAAGCGGGCAGGCAAAATAGCATTTTTTTTGCGAAAGGTCGGGTTGTATGAGTTGCACTAAAATCAACGACCAAACGACGCGGTTAGAAAACTACCGATTACCGAAATATTTCCGGAGAGCATCGGCCGCCGCATCCCGACTTGAACCATCTGATTTATTCGACTTCGGTAAATTTCCCGGTTTGTTACGAGATTTCAGGATTTCTTCAACGGCTTTCCCGTGAGCTGAGGAATCATCGTCTTCATCAACAACCTCTGCAGACGAAATCAATGTTGTTCCAGCCGCATCTTTGCCTTTTGGTTCACTAGAATCATGAACAAGTGCGGAGTCATCATCTGAGGCCTCAATTGATCGAGTCGTATCATGCATGCCAACAGGATCATCACCGCCAAGCAACAGCCTCGAAATGTCTTCTTCGGTTTCCAGTTTTGGCT
>DONH01000162.1:4655-12286 GCA_003509235.1 Planctomycetaceae bacterium | reverse complement strand
TCGTGGAGAACTCAGCAGGAAATTGATCTGTATAAGCAGGCAGAAGCCGCAACAAAAAGCACGGTTGAGGCACGGCACCGGCTAGAGAGGTTGCGGCGAGAGCTCAATAAACCAGGAGTCAGTGAGGACTCTTCTACCGAGATCCGTCAAATAACCGATCCTTTTTCAGTAATGCCTCTCATCACGGCGATCAATACCGACCCTGTTCCGCGTGTGCGACTCCTCTATGTTGAAGCTCTTGGAAATATAGATTCAACAGATGCAATCGGAGCGTTACTATCTCTGGTTCTTGACCATTCTGATTCAGAAGTGCGTTGGAGTGCCATTGAGCAACTTAAAGAAAAGGAGTCGATACAAGTTGTTCCGGCACTCGTTGCTGCGCTTGGTGGAACCGATAGTCACCGTATTAACCGTGCTGCATTTGCACTGAAAACACTTGGTGATGAGTCCGCTGTTCAACCCTTAATCAATGTTTTAATTACTCGACATGTTGTTTCTTCTGGTGCTGAATCAGGAGGAACAACGGTTACATTTTCACCAGCAGGTGGTGGCCTCGCACTTGGAGGCAATCAGAAAACGAAAGCTGTTTCATTACAGAACGCGCAAGTACTTGAAGCTTTGACTAAACTAACAGATGTCAACTATGGCTGGGACCAATCTCGCTGGCATCTATGGTTTTTAAATCAAGGTGTCCCATCTACTATTGATATACGGCGAGACATGTGAATAGTGTCTATGCGGCGTCTATTGTACGCCGTTGTTTGCGACGCCGAATGAACCAATCAGTATCCAATGCCTTTAGTGCAACACGGTTTTCAAGGTTTGGCCGGAATATCACGAGCAGAAGGATCGGGAGAAACCATGCTAAGAAAAGGCCGCCGTTATGTGCTTTCCAGAATTGGCTTCCAAGGAGAACCGCGGCGGAACAACTCATGAGTGTCCCAAGGTGTTTTGGTGAAGGCCAAATTGCCATAGTAGCCATCATTACCAAGAAGCCAGCGAGCACAGGAAGCCGAAAAACTGGATCGTAAGAAGGGAATGCCCAGAATCCCTCGAGGCTTACGCTGCTTGGAAAAATCCAACCAAACATTTGACGTAATTGGCCAGCAAAGATCGCGAGTGTTGGTGAAGTGCACCAGAGTCCAATCACAAGGGCTGATAAAGCAGCTCCAACACCAGTCGCGAATCGACGGACTCCGCGCTCCCAATAAAAACTGCACCAAAGTGGAAGCAGGAATATGGGGTAGTAGATGATGCCAATTGCTAGCCCTATGAGACCTCCCGCAATTACAGGTCTCCGATATGCTCCAATCGCCCATACAATCAACGCACCGGGTAAAGCATGGTCAACCCTCCCAGTCATCATGGCCGTGTATGGGAGAAGAAGATAAAGAACCGCAGCAGCAATACCGAGCTTGGTACTTTCAAAGTGTCGCCACCCAATAAAAATCATACCGCTGACGATCAGTAGTTGGGAAATGATAGCCATTGCTCGAGCTGTTGTTTCGTGAACAACCCGTGGCGGTGGCTCTTTCGTTTTGCCGCCGGCTGAGGAGACTGCCTCGGAGGAGAAAACGCGTTGAGTTGAGATGTGTGGCAAAAGAAACAGGAGTGGATACCCAGGGCCAAGTCTTGCTAGTTGATCAGCGTTGACTTCTGCATCACCAGTCTCAAGTCTGGCCGCGGTCGTCGCTGCTGCAAGGTCATCTCTTTCTGGTCGAGTGGTGAGAACATTTGCTAAAAGGAAAACAAGGAGTGATATTCCGAGAAAGGTGAGTCCCCCACTATTGAGGTTGGGTTCGAGCATAGGTCTTCGAACCATGAGTGAGTCACAAAGCATGCGGATAATAAATAATCCGGTTATCACAAACAGCCACACATAGCCCAATTGTTGTGCATCAACATTGGCTTTAAAGCCACCGTATTCAACGGCCAGAAGCCCTGGTGCAAAGAGAATCAGGCCGACAAGATCAACATTACGGACACTCAAAGCTCGATTGAATTTGAAAAAAACTGCAATTGAAAGAAGCGACGCAAGGTAAAACCAGGTCGTTGGATTAACACGGTAATAGTGAAAGAGTATTTCGCTCATCCGTCTCAGCAGGATGGAGGTGGCCTTTGGGGAACAACCGTTGACAAACAATTAGACTACGTCCCTTGCTATCTGTAAGGAAGGAACGAAATACAACAGGTTAGCACAAAGAAAAGACAAAAGACGGTTTAGTTCGGTCGTAACGATTACTCTGCTGAGTTATCTCGCTTTTTGGCTAAATCACATGAATGATCTGGCTCGCGTCATTGTCGTACTGGCTTCTGGGCCGGATGGTGAAACAGAAGCGACTGGGCCAGGTGTTGTCTTGGAGGAAAGCTTTTTTCTAGCACGTCGTCCGTGTCTTAATGACGCTGGTCTGTACGACATGCTTTTTAGAAAGGCCAGATCAGAGGGGCTAAAATAATGGTGATGACCATTACGATCAAGTTTAATGGTCCACCGAAACGAAGGTAATCACTGAACTTGTAACCACCCGGCCCATACACCATGAGATTTGTCTGGTAACCAAGAGGACTGGCAAATCCACAGCTTGCGGCTACGGTAATTGCCATAATAAATGGCATTGGATTGAGGCCGAGATCAGAAGCGGTTTGCCATGCGATTGGAAAAATCAGCACAGCCGCGGCGTTGTTACTCATCGTTTCAGTAAAAATCATCGTGACAAAATAAATTGCTGCCAAGACAAGGTATGGTCGATCACCCGCCGCCCCAATAGTGCTTTGAGCAAGGAGTTCATCAAGCCCTGTTTTTTCAATAGCTCTGGCAAGCCCGAAACTAGCGGCAATGAGGAGCAGGGTCTCCCATTCGATAGATTTTCTTGCTTCATTTGGCCCAATACACCCTGTCGCGACCATAGCCGCGGCTGCTACAAGAGCTGCTGCAACCATGGGAACAAGTTCAAGTGTTGCCGCCAGCACCATAGCTACCAAAATAGTGCATGCAATCCAAGCAAGGTCGTGCCGGGGTGGCTTGGCCCCTTTTACTTCACTCACAAGATAAAAATCACGGTTTGTCTTTTGCCTTTTCAGAAATCGCGGGCTTGCCTCAAGAAGTAAAGTGTCGCCCGGTTGAAGAATAATGTCACCAATTTTTTTCCTTAAACGCTCTCCGTTTCGAGCGACTGCAATAATTACAGCATCGTAAGTCGACCGAAATTGACCCTCACGAATTGTCCGGCCAACAAGAGGGCACGTGTTGGAAACCACCGCTTCTAGGAGAGTGCGTTCAGACCGTGGTCCATCTAATTGAAATACTTGGTCGGTAGCCGGCCGAAGTCCACGTATCTTTTGTAACTCCACCACTGAGTCGACCACACCAACAAAAACGAGCCGATCGCCTTCTTCGAGTCGTTCTGTTGGTTCAACTGCCGCTCGTACATGACCAGCACGATCGACTTCCATAAGAAATAAGCCGTGGAGTCCACGAAGGCCAGCTTGTTCAATTGTTCGACCGGCAAGGGGGCTCCCGGGCTCAACAACCATCTCAAGTGAGTATTCCCGAGGATCATCACCTGCACTGACCGCGGGCCTGCGATCTTTTAGAAGCCATTGGCTTTTGCTGGCAACAAGAATGTACGCGAATCCAACAATCAGGAGAGGCACACCAAGCCATGTGATATCAAACATGCCGAGTGACATTCCCGTTTTTTCATTCAGTAAGCCACTGACAACAATATTCGTACTTGTACCAATGAGCGTGCAGAGGCCTCCGAGAACGACGGCATCATTCATCGGCATTAAGATTTTGGAAATACTTAATTGGTGTTTGTGAGCCCAGGTTCGCACGGCAGGTACCATTAAGGCGACCACTGGGGTGTTGTTCATAAAACCAGAGAGGACAGCAGGTATTGTCATTGTCCGCACTTGAGCTTCATGGAGAGAATGCGGTCGGCCAAGCCCCCGATCGATGACAAGTGCAAGGGCTCCCGTTCGATGGACGGCCGTTGCCACTACAAACAATGCTGCAACCGTGAGCATTCCTTCGTTACTCATTCCTGAGAGTGCTTCAGCAGGACTGAGAACTCCAGATGCTAGTAGAACAATCACTGCACCAAGCATGGCCATATCTGGTGCACGGCGACCCAGAAGAAGTGCAAGTAGTGTCGTGCCCACCACGAAAGCGGTGAGAATCCCCTGCCAGTTTTCATACCAAAAGCTAAGGTTCATATCTGAAGATAAAGAGGAGGAATGACATGTACCTACGGAATTTTCGGTTGGTACTAGTATGGATTTTTGCCAAGAACCTGTCGTGTCGGATACCAAATCCGCGTACAGAGTTCTGATGAAGAGTCCTTAGAACACCTTGCTTCGAAAATCGACAATGATTATCGGCCTTCTTGAATGCAACAAGACTTTCATCGCAGATGAACTAAACCTAATTCTACTCGTTACTTAAAGAGAACTGTCAAGCAGACGCTCCAAGCAGCCCAAATAGAATGTGCTGATTCGATGATGGGTGAACACATTGCTGCGTGGATCATGCGGCACTAGTTCGGCCAATAGAAAAATTGCAAATATGGTCTCGTCTCATCATGTTGGGTTCTAACACTTCTGAAATAGGCACTCGTATACCTCAAAACTCAGGACGTGATTATTAGTGGTCTCACGCGACATGGTGGTGTTATTTCAATTGAAAATGGATTATGGGAGAGGTGCCTCGTTGACTGACTTGGTAATGTAGCGAAAATGGTAGCCAATATCACTGCCCAGAGGCACCGCCTTCCAGTCAAATTACGACAAAGAGTATGAGTGCCGATTGATCCCCTAGTAGGGTAATGCTGAAGGACAAGACTCTCCGGTTGCACAGTAAGATTTTTCACGAGAAGACAGAAAAGAGTGAAGCCTATATTTTCTCTGTCTTGAGAAAAATGGTAGTGGGGATTTTTACAATGAAGTTAGAGATTTGATTCTTGTGAATCAATGAGAGGGGCTCGCATTGATTCACAATGCGAGCCCCTACTCTTCTCATTTACCCGTTTTAAAAGAGTTTTCGAATAGAAGGAAACTGGATTCAAACTGTTTGTCCTTCTAGAGTGGAAGTGATGGCAGATGCAACCTCCTTTCATATGTGATGCCCGAAGATCTACCTTGGCATCCAATTTGTATTTTCTCTTGTAATAAGACAGACGTGCACAAGTCGTGCCAAATGAATTGTTAAAAATTTGGCCTTTGTGTTTCCTAAAGCATTGGGGAATAGTAGTTTGAATTTTTATTTTGTGAGTGATTTCTATTGATTGGTGCATGCTCCGTAAGCACTGCGTGTTGATGAATTAAGCATTCTTTTTTGTGGTTAATTAAATGCGACTCTATCCCTGCGATAAATATTCCCTTCCGTTGCCAGAGGGTCACCGTTTTCCTGTTCAGAAGTATGAGATGCTTCGGCAACGTCTCGAGCGAGACGTTGCGACGGGCATACCGTTTGCATTCATTGAACCCCATGCCGCCAATGACGAGGAATTACGTCGGGTGCACTGCCCTGAGTATTTGGGCCGAGTTTTCCGTGGGACACTTACACACGCGGAAATTCGGCGTATTGGTTTTCCGTGGAGTGAGGAACTTGTTGAGCGATCGCTTCGGAGCACCGGCGCTGCAGTCGATGCAGCAGTCTCTGCTTTACATGACGGGGTGGCAGCGAGCCTTGCAGGTGGCACTCATCACGCAGGGACCAACTGGGGTGAGGGCTTTTGTATTTTTAATGATACGGCAGTAGCTACAAGAGAAATTCAGGACAGAGGACTTGTTCAACGAGTGCTAATTATCGATTGTGACGTTCATCAGGGAAACGGAACAGCCGAAATTTTTACGCATGACAATTCTGTGTTCACACTATCACTACATGGTGAAAAAAACTTTCCGTTGAGGAAATATCCAAGTTCGTTAGATGTTCCGTTAGTTGATGGCACATCGGATGAGAGCTATCTTGCTGCGTTACAGAGAGCTTTAGAAGTTTCTTTTTCGAACTTTAAGCCAGATATTATTTTCTATATTGCTGGGGCCGACCCGTATGAAGGAGATCGTTTAGGTCGTCTCGGTGTTTCTCAAGAAGGACTTTTGTTGCGCGACCGTCTCGTCTTTACCACCGCTTTGACTAATTGTGTGCCTGTGGCTATCGTCTGCGGTGGCGGGTATTGCAATGATCTTTCCATGATCGCAGAAATTCATGCCGCAACAATGCGTGAAGCAGCACGTTTCGAGCAGCAATTCGCTGAAATAAGATGGAAGTAACTATGGCGTAAGCGGTTCCTACCAAGCGCTGTCGACTGCATAAGACGGGCGATACGTGTGTTCTTGATATGTCCAGCTTTGGCCACCGGTGTGTACGACGCGAACTCGACGGCCACCGTGCCATTCCCAACGACCACCTGTTTCGATATCAAAGACTCGTCCTTCATTGGATGCAAGATCAAGATCCCACCGGCCATTGTCCAAAAGTTTAATCATGGGGCGGGCACCCTGAACCATAAGTCGTTTGTAAAGCTCAGGTGAACGTTCTTCGAGTAGACGGAGTTGATCATCCCTTCCCTCACGAATGTCGAATCTCCAAGCTGGTTGAACGGATCCGGGGCCCATTGCAAATTCAAAAATGTGTTTTTCACTGAATCGACTCCAGACATGGTGTCCAGAAATTTGTGAAAACCTGAAATAGACGGCACCTGGTTTGAGATCTTTTTTTGAATTTGGTTTTAAGGTTTCCGTGAAAAGATCAAGTCGGTAGATAGTATTTTTATCGAGTTTGCTCGTCTCTGATTGGTCTGCTCGTATCATTGAAAGACACGAAGAGACAAGAAATAAACAGAAAAAGGTCTGTATGAAGAGACAGTAAATGGGCAGAAAACGTGCGTTTGTCATAAAAACCCCAAATGAGTTGTCGATTACTAGTACGTTCGTCTATTTTTGCGTACGAATCGACAGGAATCAATTTTGCCAGAATGTTGATCCTCATAAATAAGCGAAAACAATAAATTTAGCCGATACCGCCGGTAAAAACAGAATGTTTGATTCAAATTTCATGTGCCGAATATTGATGCTGCCTTGTCGGTAACTTTAGTATTGTCCCCTCAGCACCGTGATACTCGAAATAAGAAAGTAAGAATAAAAGTGGGTACTCAGTTGACAGAAGCTGGCACCAGCATAGAAGGTCACGTTAGGAATGATGTGCTGGCTGGCATCGTCGTTTTTCTTGTTGCACTACCGCTTTGCATCGGCATTGCACTTGCGTCAAATGCTCCTCCTCTTGCTGGTATTGTTGCAGGTATTGTTGCAGGTCTTGTGGTTGGTCCTCTTAGCAACGCCCAGGTAACCATCTCCGGTCCGGCTGCCGGGTTGACTGCAGTCGTGGCAGCAGAGATTGCAGCAATAGGTTCGTTTGAAGGATTGCTAGTTGCGGTAGCTCTTGCTGGCGTGATTCAGATTGTGTTGGGAATTATTCGCGGGGGATTTATCAAGTCGTTTGTCCCCTCGAGTGTTGTCCGTGGTTTGCTTTCTGCAATTGGGGTCATTCTGATTCTGAAACAGATTCCCCACTTGTTCGGTCATGACACTGACCCAGAGGGTGAGATGTCATTTTTTCAGCCAGACAA
>DONH01000162.1:0-4275 GCA_003509235.1 Planctomycetaceae bacterium | reverse complement strand
GCAATTGTTGTTGGTTTTGTGTCTCTCGCCATCATTTACTTTTGGGGAAGGGTGCCTCTTTTAAAAAAAACGGGTGTTCCGGCACCACTGGTTGTTGTTCTCTTTGGTGTACTTTGCAGCCTGGTTTTTGACCAACTCGGTGGAACGTGGATTATCACGGCGAGTCATAAAGTAGAGGTTCCTCTACCGGAGACAATTCGTGGTTTTTTTGGATTACTGCCGAATCCAGATTTCAGTCAGATCACGAAACCAGTGGTTTTTTCAGCAGCTCTTACTATCGCGCTTGTCGGCTCACTGCAGGCGCTTCTCACGCTGGAAGCTGTCGATCGACTTGATCGAGAGAAGCGAAGCACATCCCCGAACAGGGAACTCATAGCCCAAGGTATTGGAAACATTGTTTCGGGGATGGCGGGTGGTCTTCCAATGACATGCGAAATCGTTCGATCAAGCGTGAATATCGATGCAGGTGCCCGAACAAAGATTTCTACAATCCTGCACGGAGCTCTGTTAGCAATTGCGGTTGTGCTTTTTCCTAAGGCTATTAATCTCATCCCACTATCGGCACTCGCAGCTATTTTGATTGCCACGGGTCTGAAGCTGGCGAGCCCTCAGGTCGTAGCAGAGCTTTGGCGAGCTGGCAGATATCAATTCATTCCCTGGCTCGTTACTTTGCTCGCAATCGTTTTGACCGATCCACTTATTGGAATTCTTATTGGCCTCGCAGTGAGCACAATATTTATTCTCTGGAGCAATCTTCGGAAGCCAATGCGATTAGTAGTAGAACAACACCTAGGTGGTGACGTAACGAGGATTCAATTAGCAAGTCAGGTTAGTTTTTTGAATAGAGCTGCATTACGGAAGGCATTCGACAATATTGAATCAGGTAAGCATTTTGTAGTCGATGCACACGATACCGTCTACATTGATCCTGATATTCTTTCTTTGATCAAAGAATACCGCGATGTTATTGGTCCAGCCCGTGGCGTGCAGGTTAGTACTCGAGGCTTTCGTGACAAGTATACAATTGAAGATCGAATCCAGTTTGTTGATTTTTCAAGCCGTGAATTACAGGAGCATTTAACACCAGATAAAGTTTTGAATTATTTGCTTGCAGGTAACCAACGGTTCCAAGAAGGTCGTCGTCTGGAACGTGATTTCAATAGACTTGTTAATGCTACTGCTGAAAGTCAGCATCCCATGGCAGTGGTGCTGAGTGGTGTTGATTCACGGACTCCAGCAGAGATTATTTTTGATCTTGGTATTGGTGATATTTTTAATGTTCGTGTAGCGGCAAGCGTCGTAACACCAGAAGTGCTTGGCAGTCTGGAGTTTGGCTGTGCTGCAGCAGGCGCCAAGTTGATTGTTGTCGTTGGGCACAATCGTTGTATCGCTGTGCAGGCAGCTATTGATTCTGCCCACGGAAAACAGCCTTCATACATTCATGAATGTGACTACCTGAGGCCCATTGTCCAAGGCCTTGAGTCAGTTGTTCGTGAAAACGATGCCAGTAATCCACAAGTGCTTAATGAGAAAGGTGCCAGAGGCGTAACCGATACGGAAAACGTTGTTCGGCGAAACGTGCAACGCTCTGTTCGTGAAATCCTGCAAAAGAGCACAGCAATTTCAGCACTCGTTGAGTCTGGTCAGGTTGGGGTCGTAGGTGTGTTGTATGACGTTACGACAGGTGTTTGCCATGTGATGAGTGAAACAGCTCACGGCGTTGCAGCGGTCAAGCCAGATGATTCGCATGAATAAATATGAACAGTTTGTTGAATATGTCCAGCAAATTAAGGTATGAACACAGAGCGGATAAATTCTTCAGTCACTTCCATCGTTGGAGTAAACCACGGCTCCCAATTCCACTCACTGTGGATCCCACCTGTTAGATTAAAACCCTCGTTTCGAATTCCTGCCTTGTTCAATCTTGAGCGAATTTCTTTGTGAGCATCTGGATTGCCTTCTGAAATAAAAAGCATAGGTGGTTCATTTCCCGATACCCAATGGGCTGGTGAGGCCCGCTCGTAAACGTCTGGAATAGTTTCAGGGAGTCCACCAAAAAATAACTGATAATTCGAACTAGTTTTTCTTGCACTTAGTAAGGCTCGTTCGTCGTTTGTTATCGATGGACCCGCAACAGCAATACATGCGGCCACTGCGCTCGAACGCTTTTGGCTGTCTGGTAAATCGAGTCTGGCTTCAGGACCGGCTGTCGTAGCAAGTGCAACAAGATGAGCACCAGCTGAAAAACCCATAAGAGTGATGTTGTTCGGGTTCGCGCCCCACTGAGCAGCGTGGGAACGAGTCCATCGGATGGCGTCTTTCAGGTCATGGATCGCGGCTGGGAATGTGGCTTCTCCAGAAAGTCGATATTCAGGGCACACAGCTATATAGCCACGGCCGGAGAGCCATGCAGCTTTTGTGTGCTCGCCGGAGCGATTCCCTTTTTTCCAGCCACCCCCGTGCACGAGTATCACGACTGATTTTGTTGTGTTTACTTTTTTTGGAACAAACGTGTCTATGTGTAGAGGGCGACCAGGCCGTTGAGAGTAGATGACATCATTTGTTTGCTGCACATCAGCAGGTGTCGTAAGTTTTTTGTGCACGATATGCAGGCCACGACTGGCGTAGTATTTCCGCAGCTCATTAAAATTTTTCGGCCGTGGCCCCTTGTCGAATTGAGGAAGCTCAGCATGAGTTACTGAGCACATTAAGATGATACAAATAAGCATTAACTGCTTCATTTTTACATTCCTTTGGGAGTAAAAAGAGTCGCCGCTTTTTTGTAATGGGGGCGATGAATGGCTTGTTGTGTCCAATCGTGAACGAGATTGGCATAATCTTTTTCAAGCTGTACGCGAATGTCTCGAATCGCGTTGTCATTGATTCGATTATGTAGTTCAAGCGGGTCTTCTTTGAGGTTGTACATTTCTGCCGTGGCCTTCATTCCGTCGCCGGAGTATGGCCAGTAAATGTATTTCCACTCACCTTTTACAAAGCCCAGACTAAAGACCTGTTCTGGCCCCCATACATTGATAAGTGGAATGATACGATCCCGCTTCGGATTGTTATTGTTTACATAGTGCTTAAGCAGACTGGTTCCATTTCCATGATTAGGCCTGCCTAGTGCCGCATCGAGAATCGTTGCTGCTAGATCTATGTTGCCAGTCACCACGTTGCAGCGATTAGCTTTCTTTTCAGAGCGTGGGTCATAGATAATAAGGGGAACCCGTGAGCTTTCTTCGTAAGGCAGTACTTTTGACCCATATCCATGAGCTCCGCAGAGATAGCCATTGTCAGAAGTGAAGATGATCAATGTTTTGTGCTTTACGCCGGCAGTTTCAACGGCCTCACGAATCATGCCAACTGCTACGTCAACGGCATAGATAAGTTGGTAATACTTTGCCATAACTTCGTCGTAAGAGTCGTTGTAATGCCATCCTTCAAATCGTTGGTATTGTCGTCCTCGCCGCGACTGTTCTGAGAAATGCATTCCATGCTCGCGGCCAAAATTTTCTGGTTTAGGGAAAAGTGCGCCGGCATAAATGTCATCAAAGAGTGGGTCTGGTTGAACCGGGCGATGGGGCGCTTTGAAGCTTATGGATAAACAGAATGGCTGGTTTTTCTTTGCCGATTCTCTTATGAAGTCACTTCCGAAAGCCCCGTAGGATCGAGTTGAATGAGGATATTTTTTTGCATATTGCAGCATCGATTTATTTTTTGCAGTGATGAATGATGTTTGGCCGGGACCGCCCCCCCACATGTCAAAGTCATCTTCTGGGTACCGATCACCTTTGGATGTGTCCTCAATAGTGAAGCCAAATTTTCCTGCAAACGCAGTTCGGTAACCAGCATTACGGAGAACGATGGGATAGCTTTCCTCCCAATCTTCACGCGTCATCCTTCCATCACCTGTCGTACCGGTGCCAAAGTTGACACCGTGCCGATATTCCAAAAGACCGGTCATGACAGTTGCCCGACATGCCATGCAGATGGCAGTCGTGTCATAATGTCGATCGAATGCCACTCCATCAGCTGCAAGGGCGTCAATGTTTGGTGTCTTGACGCCTGGGGCTCCGTAGCATCCCAGTGATCTCACATTTTGATCATCAGTCATCAGGAAAATAATATTTGGGCGATCATCAGCAACTGTAAGAGTCGCATTGAAGAAAATGATGAGAAAGAGTGCTGTTCTCATGGAATTATGTCCTCGGTAGGCAATGGCGATGTTAGGTATCAGTACGTTAAGATATCAGGTTTGAAAGGAAGAAGATGCAA
>DONH01000463.1:4317-4575 GCA_003509235.1 Planctomycetaceae bacterium | reverse complement strand
AGGCTTCAGAAGCCTCAATGTTGCATTACGTCAACTTCTAGACCTCTACGTATGCCTACGCCCAGTCAGATGGTTTGAAGGCGTACCCTCACCAGTGAAACAACCAGAACTTGTTGACATGGTAATCTTCAGAGAAAACACAGAAGATATCTATGCAGGAATAGAAGCCGAAGCTGGCTCACCCGAAGCAGAAACAATCCGTGAGATGATCAAAGAAGTCTTCGGAAGAGAAATAAGTGAAGATTCAGGATTAGGAAT
>DONH01000463.1:0-3985 GCA_003509235.1 Planctomycetaceae bacterium | reverse complement strand
TTTCTCGAACAGGTTCTCAACGGCTCCAACGAGCAGCAATCAAATACGCTGTTGAACGCGGACGAAAAAACATTCACTGGGTTCATAAAGGCAACATCATGAAGTACACAGAAGGAGCATTCCAAAAGTGGGGATATGAACTTGTCAAGGAAGAATTTGATGATGTTGCCGTAGGCTGGGATGACTGCGGAGGAGACCCCGGTGACAAAATCCTTGTTCAGGATGCAATCGCCGATATCGCTCTCCAACAGGTTTTAACCCGGCCAGCTGAGTTTGATGTAATCGCAACGATGAATCTGAATGGTGATTACCTATCCGACGCTCTCGCTGCACAAGTAGGTGGAATAGGAATAGCTCCGGGAGCCAATATCAACTACGTCACAGGGCACGGAATCTTTGAAGCAACCCATGGAACAGCCCCGAAATACGCTGGCCAAGACAAAGTCAACCCATCATCTGTTCTTCTATCTGGGGTACTCATGTTTGAGCATCTTGGATGGAGAGATGCAGCAGATGACATCATCAAGGCTGTCGAGCAAACAATTAGTGAAAAAATCGTTACATACGACTTTGCCCGGTTGATGGATGGAGCAACAGAAGTGAAATGTTCTGAATTTGCTTCAGCGATTGTGGATAGACTTTAACCCCAAGCCCAAGACGATTGAATTCCTCTTGGAATTAACGTCTCAAGATTTTAAAAGCCTCAGGTGGCTAATACATGCAACCACCAATTACAGAAATTGAAGGTTTCGACAAGAATCAGTTTAGACGTGGACTAAAACTCATATCTAGATCACTAAAGCTTCGCCCTTTCTCACACGCAATTGCAATAACTGGAGCATGCCTCTTCTCTATCGCAGCCGTATTGCTGACGCGCGTTCTCGGGTACGCAACCGATGACGTAATCATCCCCAACCTAGATAACAATACGCTAGACAACCGAGACCTCTGGCTCGCTTTCACCCTCATTATTGCCGTAGGGCTAGCACGCGGCCTTGGTGCTTTTTTGCGACGCTATTTCCTAGCAGGAGCACGCTATGGAACAGAACTGCACTGGCGACGTCAACTCTTTAATCAATACCTTGATCTACCAATGTCTTTTCATAGAAAAAAATCTCCAGGCGAACTCCTTGCCCACGCAGACAATGACATGATGATTGCCTCACTTGCTTTGATGCCTCTCGCATTTACCATCGGAACATTCTTTCTCGCCATTGTCGCTCTGGTAAATCTTTTCCTTATTCACCCAACCATAGCGCTGATAGCGTTAGTGCTATTTCCGTTGTTAGCAGCAATGAATAAGACCTACTCTCAACGAGTTGTTACGCCAGCATCTTCTGTTCAAGAGGCCGTAGGGAATACCTCATCATTAGTACACGAGAGCTTTGATGGAATATTAGTTGTTAAATCACTGGGTCGAGGAGAGCAAGAAGTAGAACGGCTTCGAAAATCTGCCGAAAAAATTCGAAAGCATCGCATAAGCGTAGGTCGACTTCGAGCAATTTTTGAACCAGCTATTTATGCGCTCCCAAACTTAGGGGTGATAGCACTCTTAATGATAGGAACATGGCTCATTGACAAAGGGTCGCTCACAATCGGAGAGCTCGTCAGCGCAATCGCACTCTTCGGGATACTCGCATTTCCAGTCCGAATAGCTGGAATATTTTTCGAAGAACTTCCCCGATCCGTAGTTGCTCTGGACAGAATCGATGAAGTTCTAAACCTAGAATCATCTCAACAGCAACACCAGGGGACCAATACAGTTAGTGCAGAACCAAGTACTTTACGGATCGAAAATGTTGAAGCGAGATATGATGACCAACTTATTCTCAATAACATCACTTTCTCAGTAGAAAGCGGGGAGGTTGTTGCACTCGTGGGCCCGACTGGAGTAGGAAAATCAACAATCGCAGACTTAGTCGGAAGCTTACAGCAGCCAACATCTGGGAATATATATCTTTCAAATACCCCACTAAATGATATTAAGCCTTCAGACAGGACAAAAACATTAACCATCGCTTTCCAAGAGTCATTTCTGTTCGCTGATACCGTGAAAGAAAACATCCTTCTGGGCAGGCAATTCACAGATCGTGAATTGAAAGAGGCAACAGAAATCGCTCAGGCTAACGATTTCATCTCACGTCTACCTGATGGGCTAAATACGTTACTTGGAGAACGAGGTGTCACACTGTCAGGTGGACAACGTCAACGCGTCACTTTAGCGCGAGCGCTAATAGGCAACCCACAAATCATTTTCTTAGATGACTCAACGTCCTCAGTCGACCCAGTTATTGAAAAGCGAATTCTAGATGGCCTCAGGACCCGAAAAAATATAAGCCTCGTTATAGTCGCTCACCGTTTATCAACAATAAAACTCGCTGACAGAGTCATTTTCCTTAATAACGGTGTAATTGAGGGAACAGGATCCCACGAAGAATTAATGCGACTAGAAGCGTATGCGTCACTCGCAAAGGCATATGAAAAAGCAGGAGTGGACTCATGAGCCAATCCCGTCACTCACGAAGAAATACCAGAGGAGAAATTTCTTCTCAAAAAAGCGTAACAACCACATTGGACGAAGCAGAAGATGAGGAAAAAACTGGCGCTTTGATAGTTCTGAAGCGGGGATTACAGGTAAGCCC
Source organism: Planctomycetaceae bacterium (assembly GCA_003509235.1). Lineage (GTDB taxonomy): Bacteria > Planctomycetota > Planctomycetia > Pirellulales > UBA1268 > UBA1268. Next base: position 1,343 of record DONH01000463.1, on the reverse strand, counting down.
CGAATTACGAACTGGAGCCAGCCTCACGGTACTCATGGCCCTGATAGTTGCTGCCGGATCTTTAGCTATTCCAGTTTTAATTCAGCAGATCTTAGATCAGGGGCTTCGCGGAGAGGAAGGTCTGCGATCAAACTTCATATATATTTCGTGTGCAATTGCCTTCCTTATTGTATCGTTCGTGATTTTCGCTCAACGCGCCACATATAATCGTCTCGTTAGAGTCGCTGAAACAACTATTCTCGAACTCAGAGTAAGAGTTTTCCGACATCTTCACCGCCTCAGCCTCGCCGACCATCAAGAAGCAAGAAAAGGGATTCTTACAGCACGAGTAACAAGTGACATTGAAACCCTCTCTCAATTCGCGCAGTGGGGAGCAATCGCCTGGATAGTTGACTCAGTCATAATCGTTGGGACACTCACCGTCATGGCTATATACAGTTGGCAATTGACCTTAGTTGTTATCGCAATTTATCTCCCCATCATTCCAATTCTTAAAGCAATCCAACAACAACAATTTCTCAAGTACAGAGAAGTGCGCGAAGCAGTTTCGGAAACACTGGGACAGGCCTCTGAAGCAGTTACGGCAGCCCCAGTTATTCGCTCATACGGATACCAGAATTCAATCAGATCAAAGTTAGAAAGGGCCAATCAAAACCAGTACCGGCGCCAAATAAGGGCACACAAATTCTTCGCTTTACTCGCACCAGTTATGGACACATTCAGTGCTCTATCCATAGCCGGGGTTATAGTCGCAGGATCTTACCTTGGGCCCGATATGGGACTCACATCAGGAGAAATGATCGCTTTCGTATTCCTAACAACGATTCTGATCGCACCAATATGGGAGTTAGGGGAAGTCCTTGATCAAACACAGACAGCCTTAGCTGGATGGTGGAAAATACTTTCTGTCCTCGATGTCCCAATAGAAGTTCAGGAGCCTGAGAGCGGCAAAAAGCTCAAAACCGGCGCACTCGAGATTGAAGCCAACAACGTCAACTTCAGATATCGAACGGGAAGCCAAGTTCTCGATGACATAAGCATTCGAATACCTGCCGGAACAAACGTTGCTGTCGTCGGAGAAACTGGCTCAGGAAAAACAACTTTCGTAAAACTACTAGCACGCATAGCTGATCCCACAAGCGGGCAGATAACTATCAATGGCGTACCGATCCACGAAATAGATGCTGAATCACGACACTCATCCATTCAAATGGTTCCACAAGACGGATTTCTCTTTGACCAAACAATAAGAGAAAATGTTGCATTTGGTAAACCACATGCAAGCGAAGAAGAAATTCAAACAGCATTTCATTCTCTAGGCCTTACTGACTGGCTAAATAAAC
>DONH01000302.1 GCA_003509235.1 Planctomycetaceae bacterium | reverse complement strand
TCTGTAAGAATTTCAAGGCTTCGTCTACTAGCGGGATCAGTGAGCGTGACTGCCGGACGAAGTGCTCCGTCAGGTTTCCAGTTATTGATGACAAGGCAATGATCAACACCTCCTTTTTCAGCACCTTCCGGTGACGGAGTAAGCGCCCGAATCACCTGACCAAGATTGGATTGAGCCTTTGAGGAAAACCGAAAGTCAAAGGGAGTGCCACCAACGTCACGAATAATCCCTGTTGGAATACCGCCTCTGTCGAGAGGAAGATACCGATCAGCATGTGCCTGAAGCGTGTGGTTTTCGATACCATTCGTTGTCTGACCAGCAATATTCCAGTACGTGTGGTGCACAAGATTAACGATGGTTGGGGTGTCTGTCGTCGACTCCATTTCAACCCATAATTCACCATCGGGAGTTAGCGTGTAGGTTACTTTTGAGTGGAGTGTTCCCGGATACCCTTCATCGCCATTTGGCGATAAGAGTTCAAGCTCAAGAGCCGGCCCTTTCTCTGAAATTCGTGGCGTGGCTTTCCAGAGTTGCTTGTCAAATCCGACGACACCGCCGTGGAGGTGATTGTGGCCATTGTTTTGGGCAACCTTATACTTCGTATCGTCTATCGAAAAAAGACCATCTGCAATTCTATTACCGACTCGACCACATATTGCACCAAAATAAGGATGGCCATCGAGATATCCATCGAGTGAGTCAAATCCAAGGACAACATCAACTGGTTCGCCGTGCTCTTGAGGAACACAAAAGCTTGTCACAATTGCCCCATAGTTTGTGATAGTGGCTTGCCATCCTCCAGGGACCTTCAATGTAAAGAGACTTGCATCTTGTCCGTCACGGAGTTTTCCAAATGGACGAACAGTAGGTGCTGTTATTGTCTGGTTCATGTGTTCTGCTTTATAAGGCGTAGGCATCAAAAGAAAAAAGAATGAGTAGGCTCTGGAAAGACAATATTGCTATTCATTGCAGGCTCATCGTGCCATGCCAGAGTGCCAGTCCACAACACACAGAAACGATCAAGTTACAATCAGAACGATTTGTATTCTGTCGAAATTTATACCCCATCCTTCTTGCCTTGAGAAGATTTTACCAAGTCTCTTCAATAACTGGATTGGTGAGGCACCCGATACCCTCTATCTCGACAGTGACCTCGTCACCCTGCTGGAGATAGACAGGTGGGGTGCGCGCAAACCCAACGCCATGCGGTGTTCCGGTAAGGATAATTGTCCCAGGATTCAAAATCGTACTCGCTGACAAGAATTCAATCAGCATAGGAACGTCAAAAATCATGTCGTTTGTGTTCCATTCCTGCATGACGTTTCCGTTCAGAAGAGTTCGAAGAGAAAGATTGTTGGGGTCATCAATTTCGTCAGGGGTTGTAATCACTGGCCCGAGTGGACAGAAGGTCGCAAATGTCTTGCCTCGGCACCATTGGCCGCCACCACCATTTTTTTGCCAGTCGCGAGCTGACACATCGTTTGCGCATGTGTAGCCGAGGATATGCTGGACGGCTTCGTCCCGAGTGACGTTGTGGCAACGTTTTCCTAGGACAACTGCGAGCTCACATTCATAGTCGACTTTTTCACTCCGTAGCTTTCGCGGAAGAATGATTGGGTCGCCAGGATTCTGGATTGCACCCGTGTTTTTAAGAAAAAGAACAGGATGCTGAGGCTCCGATGCTCCAGTTTCAGCGGCATGTTGCTTGTAGTTGAGTCCAACACAAAGAATGTCACTAGGGAGTGTCGGTGCCAAAAGCTTTTCAACAGATGCCAGCGTTCCTGTGTCAGAAAAACCAGATTCGATATCTCCATCAAGAAATGTGACACGGTTGCCGTTGTGCAGCCTTCCAAAGAATTCTTTGTTTTGGTTTGAAAAACGAATAATTTTCATAAGTCAGGCCACTCTTAGGTATCATGCCAGAAGCTATTCAAAAACTTTTCCTCGTAGTATAAGCCAATGTCACTAGTCCCTTCCCCAGTCACGTTTATTGGAACCGGAATAATGGGTTCTCGTATGGCGGAGCATCTCATTGCCAACGGTCATCCACTTCATGTTCACAATCGAACACGTCAGAAAGCCGAGGCGTTACTGAAGAAGGGGGCGGTATGGCACGATACACCGGAGTCTGCGGCAGCTGCCAGTGATAGGGTCATAACAATGCTCGGGCTGCCGTCAGATGTTGAGCAGGTTTACTTCGGACAAGAAGGCGTGAGAGGTATTCTTGCTGCGGCGAAGCCAGGGAGTCTGCTCATCGACATGACAACCTCGAGCCCCCGATTGGCCGAACGAATTTCACAGGCAGCAGAAGAGCGGGGTATGGAATCTCTGGATGCGCCGGTTTCGGGTGGTGATGTAGGTGCTCGTAATGCCAGTCTTGTAGTCATGGTCGGTGGGAGACAAGAGGCGTTCGATAGGGGAGTGCCGTTGCTAAATCAATTGGGGAAGTCGATTACTCTTCTCGGTCCGGCAGGAAGTGGTCAGCAGTGTAAGTTGGTAAACCAGATCGCGGTGGCAGTCGGTATGGTGGCGTGGTGTGAGGCTCTTGCTGTAGCAAAGGCAGCCGGCCTGGATCCATCAATGGTTCAAGCCGTGATAGGTGGTGGAGCAGCTGGGAGTTGGGGGCTAACAAATTTGGCGCCACGTGCACTAGGTGCAGATTTTAATCCTGGTTTTCTTGTACGCCATCTTGTGAAAGACATTTGTCTCGCTCACAAAGAAGCAGACATTCACGGAGTCCGTCTTCCTGGTCTTGAAGTGGCTTGGAGACTTTATGAGATATTAAAAGAAGCGGGCTATAGTGAGGCAGGAACACAGGTGCTCTTTCATCATTACGACACAAATAGAGGAGTTAGCAAGCAATGAGCAACCTCATTGGTCTACAAGTGCACGGCAACGAGGTGGCTGAAATTTGATTCGAAGACCTCGTTATTGAAGGGTATTCGTAGAGTGTTCATCATGTGCTTGAGTTTCCCTCTATAATCGTGAAAACTATATTGAGTGTAAGGCAACAGGGGAGCATTCCGTTTTATGACAAAAAAATATAATGTCGGTGTCGTGGGGTATGGATGGGCAGCGACTGCTCATATAGAGGCAATCAATGCAACCACACAGGGGCAGGTAGTTGCTGTGTGTTCGACAAGAAAATTGGATGCTGCTGAGTTGACAGCCCAACATGGTGGAACTATCCGTGTCTATAACGATATCGCTTCCATGCTTGCTGATCCAGCGATTGATGTTATCGATATTACAGGGCTTCCAAGTAAGCATGCCGAGCAAGCGGTTGCTGCAGCCGACGCCAAGAAACACATTATTCTTGAAAAGCCTATGGCGAATTCACCCGATGAGGTGGCCAAGATTTTACAGGCTGCCAAAGCAAATGGTATCCATGGCTGTGTCTGTTTCGAGCTTCGGTATTCAGAGCAACTGCAGGTGACAAAAGAGTTGCTTGAAAAAGGTTTGCTTGGCAAGTTGCATTATGGTGAGATTGATTACTATCACGGCATTGGCCCTTGGTATGGTCAGTTCCGTTGGAATACTGGAAAGAGAGATGGTGGCAGTGCACTTTTAACTGCTGGGTGTCATGCGCTCGATGCACTTTTGATGATGATGGGAGGCCGTCAGGTTGAAAGTGTTACAAGTATGAGTACGAAAACAAGTAGCCCCACATTCGATCCATACGAGTATGACACGTCCAGCGTCACGCTTGTGAAGTTTGCAGACGGTGCTTTGGGGAAGACTGCGGCCATTGTCGATTGCTTCCAGCCGTATTATTTCCATACGCATCTTGTTGGGAGTGAAGGGAGTCTTCTAGATGACCGTTTTACTTCGATGAAGCTTTCCAAGGAGCGAAATGCCTGGCATCGCCTGTCAATGAAGATGTGTGACTCGGGTGATGTCAGTGATCATCCCTACCAAAGCCAGTTTCAGGAATTCTTTAATGCCCTCGATCGTGATGAAGAAATGCCACTAACAAGTTTTTCTGATGCAGCTCGAACATTCGAAGTTATTTTTGCTGCCGATCAGAGTGCTACCAACGGTGGGCAGCCAGTTGTACCGAGATCGTTAACGTAAATACGATCGTGGCTCGTGGCTGGAGGTGTCCCGGTGTTCTCTCGTTCTTCTGTTCACACTTTATTCTTGTGTGTTATTGCATTGTCGCATGCACCTGTTTTTGCAGAAGATGCAAGGACGAAGGAAGTTCTCGGAGCTGATGATGCACGAATTGCAGCTATGGTATCTGCAGATTCAAGGTCACTGGAGCCGCTGCTTTCAGAGGACCTTCAATATTCACATTCGACAGGGTCAGTTGATACAAAAGAAACACTGCTTAGTCTGATTGAAAAAAAGGAGATACGTTATGTCGCGTATCAGCCCGTGGAAAGATCAGTGGTGTTTTCTGGTTCTGACATAGCCTTTATCAACGGTCGTGCAGAGATTGGTGTTCAACATGAGGGGCAGTCATTTGAAAAAACATTTGTTTTTCTTTCAGTGTGGCGGTTGGAGGAAGATGTGTGGCGGTTCCTTCGATGGCAATCGTCACAACTTGCGTCAGCTGCATTAGCAGTTGGTGATGTTCGTGTTATCGATGAGTCGGCACGGAATGGCGGTTGGCAGCTTCTTGTTGAAGGCGATTTTGAGAGCGTGAATGGTGAAGCTGATACATGGAGTTGGAAGGAAAGTGTTCTGTCCTGTACGGGACATCCTGTTGGAGTAACGCGGTTCCACAAGCCACTTGAAAATTTTGAACTCTCTTTTCAGTGGCGGCACCTGTCATCTGGCGGGAATTCTGGCGTCTTTCTGTGGGCGCCATCAGAGTCACTCCTTGACCTGCCCCCCGGCAAACTGCCTCGTGGGGGGATCGAAGTACAAATTCTGGATCATGGATACACAGAGCAGTACAAGAAAAAATCTGGACGAAAGGCTACCTGGTTCACTACTGATGGTGATGTTTTTGCAGTTGGGACGTCCGAGATGAATCCGTTTCCACCGCTTTCTCCAAATGGAACACGCAGTTTTCCAAGTGCTCGACATAGCCGAGGAAGTCCCCAGTGGAATCATTACTATGTGAGAGCCGTCAATAAAGAGGTTCGACTCTGGGTGAATGGCCACGAAGTTTCTGGTGGTAGTAACTGCTCACCATCAACAGGTTATTTGTGCCTCGAGTCTGAGGGTGCTCCTGTTGAATTCAAGGAAATCTACTTACGAGAACTGCCTTGAATCCAAAATCGTGGGAGTGATTCAGCGATGGAGCACAAAACCTTCAATCGCTTCATATTCAGGTAGTCCAAGTTTGTCATACAGTCGAGCAGTATCTTTATTTCGATCCTCTGCTCGCTGCCAAAATTCTCGGGAGTCTGTTGGGCCTGGGAAAAGCGCTCTGTCTTTCTGGCTCTCGTGCTTGAAGATGGCCATTCTTTTTCGCTCTACCTCTTCAGGGGAAAGTGGAACAGCCATTTCAATTTCATGCGGTTCCCACTCTTGCCAGGCGCCCCGATAGAGCCAAATCTCACAGGCTTTTGTCCATTCATTATCGGCAAGCTTCTCCATAGCCTGAAACACAGCCCCCAGGCATACACGATGGGTCCCATGAGGGTCAGATAGATCACCAGCCGCATAGATTTGATGTGGTTTGATTGAATCAAGGAGGTCTGCAGTTATTTGAATATCATCAGGTCCAAGAGGTTTTTTTCGAACCCGGCCAGTTTCGTAGAATGGTAAATCGAGAAAGTGGATTCGTTCAGGTTGAACACCTGAATGTCTGGCACCTGCTCGAGCTTCAGTTCGACGGATAAGACCCTTGACTTGTTGCAGTTCTTGGATATCAACTGCACCAGCTGCTTTTGTACGCAGAAAGTGCCGAATCTTTTCAGCGATTTCATTCGCTTTTTGTCCGACTCCAAATGTTTGGCAGAAAGCTTCAACAAAATCTACATGAGCGTCAGCTGTTTCGTCCCACACGGCAATGTTGCCACTTGTTTGATACGCAACGTGTACCTCGTGTCCTTGCTCGCAGAGGCGGATGAAGGTTCCGCCCATGCTGATGACATCATCATCTGGGTGCGGACTAAAGACAACAACACGTTTTGGGAATTCTTTTGATTTCTTTGACTCAGTCAGTCCACGAATCCGTCTTGTTTCTCCTGGCTTGCCACCTGGCCACCCAGTGATTGTGTCCTGCAAAGTGCGGAAGACCTCAATGTTGATGTCATAGGATCGTCCACGTTTTGACAAAAGATCTTGAAGCCCATGTTCGTTGTAGTCTTCGTCAGTAAGCTTTAAAATTGGCTTACTTAGTTTTAATGAGAGCCAAATCAGAGCCTTTCGCGTAAGGTCGTCAGTCCATGTCAGTCCAATTGATTCCAGAGGGCCAACAAGCCATGGGGACTTGAAGCGAGTTAATTTTGCAGCCGCTGCGCGATCAAGAACAAACTTGGCGTCAGGGTGCTGCTGAAGAGAGCTTGCAGATACGTGACTGTTTGGAGAGTCTTCAACGGCCTGGCGAACAATAGGTGCTTTATGCTCCCCAAAAGCAAGTAGAACGATTCGGCGGGCATCGAGAATGGAGCCAACCCCCATCGTGATAGCTTGTCTCGGAACATTCCACTCACCAAAAAAATCACTGGCGGCATCGGCTCGGGTGACGCTATCAAGTGTTATGAGTCGTGTTCGACTTTCAAGACTGCTACCCGGCTCATTAAAACCTATGTGACCAGTCCGACCTATTCCAAGAAGTTGTAAGTCGATCCCACCTGCTTCACGTATTTTTTCTTCGTATGCCTCACATGCTGCAGTTACATCGTCACGGCCAAGTTGTCCATTTGGGATATGAATGTTCTCTTGAGCAATATCAATATGGTCGAACAGGTGTTCACGCATGAACCGGTGGTAGCTCTGCAGTGCATCTGGCTCCATTGGCCAGTATTCATCCAGGTTAAATGTGATGACCTTTTTGAACGAGAGTTGTTCTTCAGTGTGAAGACGAATGAGTTCATCATAAATCCCAACAGGTGTACTACCCGTTGCAAGACCGAGAACCGTCTTTTGGTTCCTGCCGGATCGTGTGCGAATAAGTGCGGCAATTTCGCGAGCAATGGCCCGATTGGCATCTCCCGAGTCGTCGTAAACCGTTACAGGCACTCTCTCAATGGTGGAGATATGTGGAAGAGGACCCCGATAAATCGGGTTTGACCGAGTTTCTTTTGTTCGAGCGTGCATGTGAACCCCTGCGACCTACGACTAAAATAACTACTGTATTTTGACATTTTTAAGGCCCATAGCAAGGAAAACTCCAGCTAAATTAAACCTTAAAGAGTCGGTCGGTATCGGTGATAGTGATTGGCGGGTGCATCCATTCAGCGTATGCTCATGCGAGCGGGGGCAAATTAAAGTTTGTAGTTCTTCAGTTCTACGCGTACTTTCATAATCATATTTTCAAAAAAAGGGCTTGCTATGAGCGATCCGACTGAAGAGTCACCTTCGGTTCGACTGCCAATGACACGTTTGGGTGTCATGATGTTCCTCCAGTTTTTCGTCTGGGGTTCGTGGTATGTCGCAATGTATGGCTTCCTGAACGATTCGGGCATGACGGAAATAGGCCCTGGAGGCTCATTCGATGCTGCCGCTTATACAGTCGCACCAATTGCTGCGATTCTTGCACCTCTAACACTGGGTTTAATTTGCGATCGATTGATGAACACGGAGCATGTGCTTGCCATCTTAAATATTGTTGGCGCTGGTCTTCTTTGGCTTGCCCCGACTCTTGCCAGTGCTGGTGCGCCGGATAGTTTTCTGAGTCAGTTCACGCAGCCGATGATTCTGTGCCTCCTTGTCTACATGCTGTGCTTCATGCCGACCTTGGGCCTTACGGCCAGTTTGTCATTTAAACATCTGGCTAACAGTGAAAAAGACTTTCCCGCTGTCCGTGTGCTTGGAACGATTGGTTGGATCGCTGGTAACTGGGCGATGTGGGGATGTCGTCTTTTCAATGGTGAAGGGAAAATAATCAGTCAAGCGACAGCACAACTCAAACAGGCGCGAGCAGCTGCCGGAAGTAACGTGGCAGCGAGTAATGCGGCGCAGCAAGCATTCGATGCCGTAATGAGCACAATCCAGTATTCAGATAATTCTCCTCATATATTTCATGCTGCGGCAATCGCGTCGGCAATTCTGGGCGGATATTGCCTGACTCTTCCAAAAACAACTCCACCTGCAAAGGGAGAGCCAATTTCCGTGTCAAAGGTTCTTGGTGTTGATGCATGGGCATTACTGAAAGACAAATCATTCTTCGTCTTCGCAGTTGCTTCCTTTCTGGTGTGCATACCACTGGCTGGTTACTACGCAAAAGGGTATGGATTTGTTGATGCGATGGGAGTGAAGTTGTTTGGTTCTACAACAGGCGCCATGAGCACCGGGCAGATGAGCGAAATTCTCTTCATGCTTGTCATGCCAATTTGTTTTGCTCGACTCGGTGTAAAGAAAATGCTCATGATTGGCATGTTGGCTTGGGCTGTTCGTTATGGGCTTTGGGGGTTCGCCTTTGGTCAGACCGGCCCTATGCTAACTTTGCCAATTTTTGTTGGCATCCTGCTGCATGGAATCTGTTACGACTTCTTCTTTGTGACTGGGATGATTTATACCGATAAGAAAGCAAAGCCGGAGGTTCGAGGCCAGGCTCAATCTCTGGTTGTGATGCTCACTCAGGGCTTTGGGCTTGGAATCGGTGCGCAAGCATTTGGGTGGTGGATGGGACGATGCACTTCAGCGGATGAGATGGTGAATTGGTCGCAGCTGTGGTACGTGCCAGCCTTATTCGCATTCGGTGTCATGGTGGCATTCACGTTGTTGTTCTGGGACAGAGGTGAAAGAACAACTATAGAAGAACAGTCGGCTTAAAAGCTGGCTACGTGACGTACATTCATTGTTGATAGGTAGTCATGTCGACCTACTTGGCGGATGCTTATTGTCGATGTTGTTCCTAATATTCACCAGGTGTCATGTTGCGGTGTTTCTTGAAGAGGACACTCAGATATTCCGAGTATTCAGATCCACAACAGGGGCAATCTGTTCAAGAGTCAGGGCGGTTTCGCGAAGGCACCGTTCTGCTTTCGCCAGCTTTGTTCCAGTGATCAAAGCGTGTGGTGTTTCTCCCGAGTGCAAACGAATTGCTTGTTTCAATGACAAGAGTGATAGATCGTTTCATGCAAAATTTAAGCAAGAAATAGTAGTATAAAACGGTAAGATATTCGGTAAGGGTGCGTGATATTACATTGTCTATAAAATTGTTTTTACTAGCATTTATGATTCATGAATTGATACTTTTCAGTCATGCATCTGCGAACACGGAGTGAAAATGCCGGATCCCGTACAAGTTGCCATGATTGGTCTTGGCTTTGGTGCTGAGTTCATACCGATATATCAGGCGCACCCCAATGCAAACGTTGCTGCCGTCTGTCGTCGGAACGAAACCGAATTGAATGCAGTTGCTGATCAATTCGGTATTGAAAAACGATATACGAGTTACGACGATGTCCTTACAGATAAAGACATCGACTTTGTTCATATCAATAGTCCAATCCCTGACCATGCATGGATGTCACTCAAGGCGCTCGATGCAGGGAAGCATGTGATGTGTACTGTGCCTATGGCGACAACGATCGAAGAATGTCGTCAGATTGTTGAAAAGGTACAAGCAACTGGCTTGAAATACATGATGGCTGAAACAGTTGTCTACAGCCGAGAATTTCTTTTCATTAAGGAGCTCTATGAAAAAGGAGACCTCGGGAAAATTCAACATCTGGCTGCATCACATCCTCAGGATATGGATGGATGGCCTGATTATTGGGAACGTATGATCCCCATGCACTATGCAACGCACGTCGTGAGCCCATGCCTTGGACTGCTTAATGATTTTGCTGAGTATGTAAGTTGTTTTGGTTCAGGCACGGTGCGTGAAGATATTGCCAAAAAGTCTGGCAACCAATTTGCTGTTGAATCATGCCACATCAAACTACGAGACAGTGACCTGACGGCACATGTTTGGAGATGTCTGTACGACGTTGCAAGGCAGTACCGTGAGAGTTTTGATGTCTATGGAACGAAAAAGAGTTTTGAGTGGACATTAGTTGAAAATGAGCCCCATGTTATTCATACAGCCAAAAAGCCAGAGCCAGAGATTCC
>DONH01000036.1 GCA_003509235.1 Planctomycetaceae bacterium | reverse complement strand
AAGAAGTGCTCATTCGTCAGTAATCTCGTTTTGTTTAGAACTTTCAGTTTTTGTTGCAATTGAAAGCGTAGCTATTCCAAGGGTAAGAGGAAACTGATCAACACGGGCAAAGCCGGCTTTTTTTATGAGGGTAGCAAGAGCTTCGCCAGACGGAAACTCTTCTACACTCTGGTTCAGGTAGGTGTAGGCGTCGGCGTGGTTGTGGGCAATGGTATTTCCAATCCTCGGTAGGACATTTCTGAAATACCATAAATAGCCCTTCCGGATGGCCCAATTTTTTGGCAACGAGAATTCAAGGATCGCTAGGCGTCCACCTGGCTTGCACACACGAGCCATCTCAGCGAGTCCTTGATCTGTTTCAGCAATGTTACGTAATCCAAAAGCAACGGTCACAAGATCGAATGATGAATCCAGGAATGGTAGGTTCATAGCATCGGCTTCAATCCATTCGACGGGTACATTGCGTGCCGCAGACTTTTCGATTCCACGGTCGAGCATTGGTTTGCAAAAATCACTACCAACCACACGGACATGTGAAGCTGCTCTTGCTGCGTACGCAAGTGCCAAATCACCAGTTCCAGTGCACACATCCAAAACTGAACCTTCCGGAGGCGGGGGCGCACGTTTGACAGTGATTCTTCTCCACCACGTGTCGATCCCACCTGATAGCATTCGATTGACGAAGTCGTACCGCGGGGCGATTTCGGCAAACATGCCTTGGACTTTACTCCCGCTCTTATCAACATTTTGGATTGCTTCGGTCGTAATAGCATCATCTCCACGGCTAAGATGTTGAAACTGTATTCGGCAGGCTTGAAGCCACTTTGGTGTATCAAATGATATGAATAACAAAGTAGTCAACTCAGATAGTACGCTACATTGGTATACCCATTGCCTCCCAGATGATATGCCCCGAGAGTCTGTAGCGGGAGGCATCGCGATTATTGTCGATGTTCTGAGGGCCTCCACAACGATTGTGACAGCTCTCGAAGCGGGAGCGGCCTTCGTAAAGCCAGTAGTCGAAGTCGAAGAGGCTCATCGCCTGAGGAGCAGTTCTAACGGAGCATGGCTGCTTGGTGGAGAGCGAGGGGGTGTTCTGATTCCTGGGTTTGATCTTGGGAATTCACCGGCTGAATATTGCCGTTCTGTTGTTAATGGCCGTGGCATTATTATGACAACAACAAATGGGACACTTGCGATTGAGCGATGCGTGGCAGCCGAGATAGTTCTTGTAGGAAGTTTTTTGAACCGAAGTGCTGTCGCGAAGGAGGCTGTTCTTCTGGCATCCAATCGAGGTGTTAATGCGATTCATCTCGTATGTGCTGGGACGAATGGTCATGAAACAGAAGAAGATTTTCTTGGTGCGGGATCTATCATTCATGCAGGTGTTTTAGAATCAAACAGGAATCATCTGCTTGATTCTAAAAGTGAGAAGGCGTCAGCGGAATTTCGTCGGGTAGTGAATGGTTCGAGTGATGCTCAGAGTCAACTTCTAGAGAGTTTTCATCAGTCACTCGGCGGAAGGAATCTAATAGATCTTGGAATGGAGTCAGATCTTATTCTGGCAGCAGCTATGGACCAATTTCGCCTCGTGCCTTGTCTGTGCCTGAAGACTGGTCGCCTTGTGTCGTTTGATGCCCTGTAGTGCGCCAGGAAATAAGCGACACTGGGACCTTGAGGTTCTCGGTAGACCCGCCTTTGGTTTGATTACTACACTCTTGTCTGAATATCAGAGTCGCTTGTTTGTCCTTTTTACGAAGAAGTCTTCAATACCCTATGTCAAAGCCTGTTGACCAATCACGGATGGATCGAATTGTTTCACTTGCGAAGCGACGTGGCTTCATATTTCAGTCAAGTGAGATCTACGGTGGGTTGAATGGATTCTGGGATTATGGGCCGCTCGGCGTCTCGCTAAAGCGGAATCTCAAGGAGTGTTGGTGGCAGGACATGGTTGCCGGCCATGACGAGTTAATGACCCTCGCAGGAGCCCCTTCTTCGTATGAGATGACAGGGCTCGACTGTACGATCATCATGCATCCTCAGGTATGGAAGTGCTCGGGCCACTTTGATTTATTTCATGATTGGATGGTTGACTGCCGTGAGTCCAAGCGACGCTTTCGCTACGATCATCTTCGCGGTAGATGGGCTACATACCGAAATGCAAAAGCTTTTATCACGACGGATGTGTCTGGGGATGATGCAGAGGCTGATCTCATTGGGAAAGCACAGAAGTTTTTTAAGTTGCGCGCGAAGCAGGTAGGAGACATTGAATGGTCTGGGGAATTGGTGGCCTTGGCCGGAACGTCTCCCGATGATTCGATACCTCTCTGTGAGGCAGTTGCTCCTGACGCCAGCGAGAAAGGAACACTCACCGAACCGCGCGAGTTCAATCTCATGTTTGAAACTCGTATTGGAGCGCTCGCTGGTGATGCTGACGACCGTGCATTTCTGCGGCCGGAAACGGCTCAAGGTATATTCCTGAACTTCAAGAATGTGCTTGACACCTCCCGAGTGCGCGTGCCCTTTGGGATTGGCCAAATTGGCAAGAGTTTTCGCAACGAGATTACTCCGAGGAATTTCACGTTTCGTTCGCGCGAATTTGAACAGATGGAAATTGAGTTTTTCTGCCGACCAGATGATTCTCGGAAGTGGTATCAGTTCTGGAGAGATCGCCGGTGGAAGTGGTATCTGAACCTTGGCCTCACAGAAGGCCGCTTGCAGTTACGTGAGCATCATGAAGCTGAGTTAGCGCACTATTCGTGCGGAACGGCTGATATTGAATATGCATTCCCCTTTCTGGCTGACGGCGAATACGGAGAGCTTGAAGGCATTGCACATCGGGGAGACTTTGATCTTCGTAGTCACATGGAGGGCAAGCTTGTTCGTGAAAATGGAGAATTGGTTCTGGAAACTGATTCAAACGGAAAACCGAAGCATCGAGGAAGCGGCCGTGACCTTTCCTACTTTGATGATGTAACTCGGGAGCGTTTTGTGCCGCATGTTATTGAGCCATCAGCAGGTGCAGATCGAGCAGTACTTGCCTTTCTCTGCGACGCCTACCATGAAGATAATGTGCCTGATGAAAAAGGAAATCCGCGGGAGCGAACAGTGCTTAAATTACATCCACGGCTTGCCCCGCTGAAAGCGGCGATTCTTCCTTTAGTGAAGAAAGATGGTATGCCAGAGGTGGCATCTGATTTGTACAAGAAGATTAAGAAACGGATGCCTTGCATGTACGATGCAAAAGGATCAGTAGGCCGCCGCTATGCTCGGCAAGACGAGGCTGGTACGCCGTGGTGCATTACGGTCGATGGGCAGACAATGAAGGATCAGACGGTTACGCTTCGTGATCGAGACTCCCTCAACCAAGAGCGTGTGCCAATTGAAGAATGTGCCGAACTCTTGACGGAACGCCTTCTGTGAAGCCTGCCATTTCTACCGTCTGTTCACTCAATGCACCGCTGGAGACAATTCTGGAGGGGTATTCAGCAGGGTAGTGCCGTTCAATCGAAGTCTGGTTGGGGCACGCCGAAGAGTATCTCGATGGAAAGCCTACTGAGGCGCTCCGTGAACTTTTTCTTCAAAATGATTGCGGTCCCGTCGCAGCTACTATTCAGGGCGGGTTATTAACGAGTCAGGTCGATGCGCGTCGGGAGAACTGGGCCCACTTTGAGAAACGTCTTGCTCTCTGCTCGGCAGTGACCATACCCACATTGATCCTTGCCGGAGATGTCCATGGGCCACTCGGGCCTGAAGATTTAGGGCGACTGTCGGCAAGCCTTGTTGAATCTGCAAAGCGAGCGGCTGACGCTGGTGTGAGATTTGCTCTCGAATTCGATGCTCGAGCTAGTTTTCCGACTAATCTACAGTCGGCTGTTGCGCTTATTGAAGATGTCGGGCTGCCGTCCCTTGGTATTTGTCTCCACTGGTTCCCTTTTCCGTGGGTCCAAGCAAACTCATTGATTTGCACCTTCTCACACCGGAGATGGTCGCACTCATTCAGTTATCTGATGTTGCAGACGTCCCAAGAGAAATGGCCAGTGATGCAGATAGAATTTTGCCAGCAGAGGGGAATTCACCACCGCAGCAACTGATAGCGCATCTTGAGTCGATGCAGTATGACGGTCCAATTTCAATTGAGCTTCAGAACCCTCAGTTGTGGCAGGTTCCCCCTCGGCAGGTTGGTGAAATTGCAATCACTTCTCTACGGAAACTGCTCGGTCAAGCGGAGACGGTGGTGGCAGATGACCATCGAGCCGAATGATTTTTTTTGGTTCTACGTGTTCAGTTAAATTATTCGAATGTGCTTCGATCGTGTCGATTGGTCGAAGTTGATCATCTTCAAAGTCATTGGGTAGAAGGTTGAAATGTCTCGCTGATGTGAGAATCTCAATCATTTCTAGGCAGTAGCCTTGATGAGTTACCCAAAGTGCTGGATCGTATTTCTGTAGATCGATTGATACCGAGTACGTTCGCAAAGTTTTTGAGCGTTTCAGTACATACTGCGGGAAGAATGAAATAGAGATTTCTCGAAGAGTTCGGTAGATTGGATCCCGATATCGCAAAAAAGGGCTGTTGCTTTTCGAAATGGCTCCCCAATACTGCCCTCGACGAAACAGGGCGACAACATGATCAACGTCAGCCTCAGATGCTCCCATGTCCATAAGAAGGGGCTGACGTCCTGCCATCCAAAGCGCGCATGCTGCGACGAATGCGCCTTCAACACAATGGGCTTGCCGGAGCCTCAGTACTTCAGAAACAGACCGAGCGGTGTCTCCGTCCGGCTCGGTATTCCATGGTATCTTGTTTACAAAATCCTGAATGAG
>DONH01000028.1:1441-3849 GCA_003509235.1 Planctomycetaceae bacterium | reverse complement strand
TTATGACACTTGATGACTCACCGGGACGCGTCTAAGAGTAGCTCCAACCCATCATCATTCATACACTAATCAGACTGGTAGCCGATACCCAAATCAACCCTCAACCTGTTTTATTTCTTCATGTACTTAATCAGACAAGTAAACTCTCCCAAATCCACGACGTTCTTTTTCGTAAATCCGTGAGGAAGAACCAGTTCATCTGCATCTGATTCTCCAATGCGCTCATCTATGTCCGGGCCAGGGCCATAATTGACCTTTTTGAACTCGATCAGAATAAAAAAGCCACCAGGAGAGATAACTCGTGATACTTCTTCAACAACCCCACTTCTCGTTGATTCTGGCAAATCGTGTAGAGCAGTTGCCATCAGGCACACATCAATAGTTGAGTCCTGCAAAGGGAGTTGTGCCGTTATATCGACAAGCTTGGCCTTTATCGATTTCAAATCATGCTGCTTTGCATAATTCGTCAATTCAGCAATGCCTTCTTCCCATAAATCAAAGGCATGTACCGTGGCATCGGCATTGAGTTGCCCTGCAAGCTCCACAGTATACCTACCGACACCACAAGCCATATCCAAATATGTTCCGTCAGGATCGACAATGACTTCACTAAAAACCAAATCGTTATCAACGAGGTCCAGGCTGCTCTTTCCGGCGGCAACAGGCTTTTCATTCATACGTTCCCCTAAAATTATTATTTGGAATTTATGTGGCCAACTACACTGGCAAAACCAAACCAACTGCAAGCCAACCGTACGCAATCATGGACAACGTAAACAAGATTTTTTCACCAATTGATTTTGATCCGTGATCCATATGATCGTGTCCGCCCATTCTTTTCCAAATGACGAATACGCCTGAAAGAATGATGAAAACAAGATTAAGGCCAAACGTATGATCCACCGCAAAAAAGCTTCTATCCGTGAGCACCCGTGCCGATTCGCTTGTGGGCAGCATGTCGAGTGCGGCAAATCCATAATGCATGGCTACTGCTGCAGCTACGAGTACGGTCAACAATATGCCCAACAAATAGAAGGCCATTTTCCAGCCGTAGTATTGAGCCTGAATCCTTAGAACCGGGAAGACGACCAAGTCACTGAAAATAAAGGCCATGACTCCAGCAAAACTGACCCCGTTACTAAAGAGAACAGCAGCCAACGGGATATTGCCCATCGAGCCTATGAAGGTGAAAAAAGCGGCAACCGGGCCGATGACAGCCTGCGACAAGACCTGCCAAAAAGTCGGATCCGCAACATCCGAACTGATGAAGAGCGCCTGAAAAAATGACCGGGGTACAAAGGCTGCAATAATACCAGCAACGGTGAAACCGATGGTCACATCTTTCCAGACCATCGACCACTCCATTGCATAGCGTTGCGCTACTTTGAACCATCCTTCCCGTGAAACAATCAATTCCCGCCAGTCTTGGCTGCCGTCACCATCATTGTCATCTGTTTGCTCTCTCGCATGTTTGAGGGCTTCTTTCTCCAGACCGGCAGGAAGAGTTACTCGGACCAGAGCCCACATGAAGAGGATCAGAAGAATACCTCCAACATACTCACCTACTACAAACTGCCATGACAAGAACACGGCAATGATAATTCCAAGCTCAACAACAAGGTTGGTCGAGGCGAGCATAAAGGCCAAGGCTGGAATCAGCCCCGCCCCTTTTGCAAACAGAGACCGAGTGGTAGAAAGTGCCGCAAAGCTGCACGAGCTAGAAATAAAGCCGAAAAATGTAGCTAGAAAGACACTCCGGCCAGAGCTGCCTCCCATCCCTTTTTTCATTCGTTCTCGAGTAACGAAAACCTGGATCATGCTGCTGATAAGATATCCCAAGCCAAAGGCCCAGAAAGCCATCCAAAACAATCCAACAGTCGTTATTGCCGCTTCGTTCCAAAGTTGAAAGAATGATTGCATGCTACTCCTGTAAATCAGGTTACTCATAAATCATCAAATACAACCTCAAACTGTACCTGAAAAACATGTTGAGAACAACTCAACGAACTAATTATGCATATGGTATGGTGTAGGAAATAAGAAAGGACCATCTCTGGACGAGTCTAAAAATAAAGATGGTTCAATAAATTGGGCAGATAAAAAGCACACCGACAGCCATCTATGGATTATCCCGCGAACCATGCACCAGAGGCTTTGACATAGTCACGGTGCGAAGCGTATCAAGTGCATCCAATATCTATTAAGTGAGACATGATTGCATATGAAAACGACCTTACCTTCTGACAAGCTGGCCCTAGCAGTAGCAACACTTGGCCCTGTTGGTCACTTCCCCAAAGCACCGGGGACATGGGGATCACTGGCTGCAACCGTTGCCGCTCCATGGCTCTTTCTCCCTTTTCCATTGTGGGGACGAATCGCCATTCTCGCCTTTGTGTTCTTTGTCGGCG
>DONH01000028.1:528-1217 GCA_003509235.1 Planctomycetaceae bacterium | reverse complement strand
TACTGGCTGCAACCGTAGCCGCCCCATGGCTTTTTCTCCCGTTCCCGTTATGGGGGCGAGTTGCCATTCTCGCCTTTGTGTTTTTTGTCGGCGTCTGGGCATGTAATCGTGCAGAAGCCGTTATGGGCCGTAAAGACCCCGGTTGCGTCATCGTGGATGAACTGTTCGGCCAATGGCTTGCCCTTCTCTTCTTTACGGCAATGCCGCTGTGGAGCCTTGGCCTCGCTTTCCTGTTCTTTCGCCTGTTCGACATTGCCAAGCCATGGCCCGTCAAATGGGCTGAGACAGCTTTTCCCGGCGGTTACGGTGTAATGATAGATGATGGTGTTGCAGGAATTTACGCATTAATCTGCTTACATCTGCTCATGGCGCTATTGTAAAAACTGGCACGCCAACCAATAGAATAACCAACAACTTCTGCACCAAAAAAAACGCCGTTTCCAATTTGGGAACGGCGTTTTTTTATTCTCTGGAAGATACCTTATTGAACAACAAACTCGGCGCGTCGATTCTTGGCCCACGCTGTTTCATTGTGCCCGGGATCGACCGGCTGTTCTTCACCGAAGCTCACCAGAGACATACGCTCCGGAGCAACGCCAAGAATGACGAGATGCTCGTAAGCTGCACGAGCACGTCGTTCGCCAAGAGCCAGGTTGTATTCTTCTGTGCCGCGTTCGTCGCAATGCCCT
>DONH01000028.1:0-227 GCA_003509235.1 Planctomycetaceae bacterium | reverse complement strand
CGCGTTCGTCGCAATGCCCTTCGATTACAACACGAACGTCATCATACTGACGCATGATGTTAGCTTTCAGGGCAAGCATTGAACGAGCTTCTTCGCTCAATTCATACGAATCAAAATCGAAAAGGATCGTCACACTGGTCAATTCTTCAACAGCTTCAGCCTTTGCACGGGCTTCACGCTCTGCGGCCTCTGCTGCAAAAGCAGCCTCATCCACCTTTTTTTCTTCA
>DONH01000126.1 GCA_003509235.1 Planctomycetaceae bacterium | reverse complement strand
TTTCATTATTTATGCCAAAGACTAGGCGTTGAATCCGCCATCAAGCGTCAGTTGGATAGTCCGTTTGATTATGAATCGCAGGCAGAACTTGTTCTTGTAAACCGGTTACCCGATCCAAGCAGTAAACATCAATATGACCGAGCAGTTGCAGAACTACTTCGTTCCTTTGTGGTTGATCAGCAGGGCAGAACGATGGTGCTTTTTACAAGTCATCAAGCACTTGCCAGAGCATCAAGTGAACTCACTGGATTTTGTATTCGCAACAAGATTCGACTTGTAAGCCAGGCCGATGGACTTTCTCGAGGGCAGATGCTTGAAGAATTTCGTAATAGTCCACAGGCAGTACTTCTGGGTACGGATGGATTCTGGCAGGGTATTGATCTTCCTGGTGACCTGCTCACTCAGGTGATTATTCCACGCCTTCCTTTTGCGGTGCCCGATCGCCCACTTATTGCTGCTCGTATCGAGGCTATCAAACAAGCGGGTGGAAATGCCTTTGTAGAATACCAGTTGCCTGAGGCAGTGATTAAACTCAAGCAGGGGTTTGGCCGATTGATCCGAACGCGAGAGGATACAGGGCGAGTAATTATTCTTGACCCTCGAATGATTACCAAGCCGTATGGAAAAATTTTTCACAAGAGTTTGCCACCTGCTCGGCTTCGTATTCAATCATTGAATGACTCGTTGGAAGTTCCCTATTAGACGATTGCACCAAACGAATGAGCCAGATAGATTCCAGCCGGTGCATTTTATTGTCAAAATTTGTAAGTTTTTTCTAGCGGGCAAGTAGCAATTCGGCCCAGGTTGTTGGATCACTTTCCCAGGGAAATTCTGGTGTCCCAAAGGCAGGTATCTTTCCAAGCCGTCGGTCAACGGTCGCAGCAAAAAATCGCAGTCGTGGGCTCTCCTCAGGATCCCATCCTGGAAGCGCAGCCGCACTAAGGAACGCTTCTACTCGCCAGCCTGTTTCAGATAGAGCAGATTCAATGAAAACTGAATGAGGAGGCAAGTCTGGGGCCTCTTCATTCGTCCGAGGAATTTGTGCAGCAACAGCCACTGGTTTATCAGCAGATTTTCCACCACCAGTTGGAAGGAGAGCCAGTCGTCGGCAGAAACGACCGGCACGGTGGCTTTCGCCTGTAGGTCGAGTTGCAATCCAGAGATGAAGCCCGTCACTATCCTCAGGTTTTGCTGGCTGACACCAGCGGTTTCCTGAAAGCCCTTCCACGTGTGCCCGAATGCCTAGACCTGCCTCATTCCAGCCTATGGCAATTTCGAGAATATCCGGCACACCCGCTATGCCTGCTAGACGGGGTAGGTGGCACGACGTGTCGAGATGGCTTTCCGCAGGAGGCCAGAGCCGTTCCCTCCAAAGACAGGGAAATCGGAGATTAAATACGCTAGCGGGGTTTACAAGTGGCATATGGAACACCTTCCGAGGAAGTCATCTCCGAGGCTGGAGGGTATGCTACACAGTAGCGTGTTTTGTTCATTACCGGTAGGAGAAAGTATCTGAGGAGAATGCTGTCGGGATGCGGGTACTGCAGATTTCCAGCGAGGCAACGCCGTTTGCCAAGACCGGGGGGCTTGCCGATGTCGCCGGTGCGCTTCCAGACTCACTCGGGCGCGCGGGCTGTGACTGTACGCTTGTTGTACCAGCCTATCGTGAGGTTTTCGAAAAAGATCTACCAATAAAAAAAACGGACATGAAGTTTTCGATTCCTGTTGGAAAGCGAAATCTTGAAGCAACTGTGTATTCATGCTTCTTTCCAGATCAAAAACATAATGTTTTTCTTGTTGGGAATACGCATTGCTTCGATCGAGACACCCTGTATGGTGGTGCTGAAGACTATACTGATAATGCCGAACGATTTATCTTCTTCTCGAGGGCTTCGCTAGAGCTGGCTGCTCGACAACCCCAAGCTTTCGATATCATTCATTGCCACGACTGGCAGACAAGTCTTGTCCCTGCCTATCAGAAGCTGCTGTACCAATCGTGGCCGACACTGTCAGAAGCTCGTTCCGTTCTTACGATTCACAACGTTGCCTATCAGGGAATGTTTTGGCACTGGGATATGCTTCTGACAGGATTTCACTGGAAGTACTTCAATTGGCAGCAACTCGAGTTCTATGGCCAACTCAATATGCTGAAAGCCGGTATTGTTTTCGCTGATCAATTAACAACAGTGAGTCCAACCTATGCTCAGGAAATCCAGGCTGATCCTGGTGGTTGTGGGCTTGAAGGCGTGCTCGCAGGGCGTGCTTCTGATTTAACTGGCATCGTCAATGGAATTGACGTTGAGACGTGGAACCCAAGAACAGATGAGTTGATTCCTCGGCATTACAGTGACAATGACGTCGCGCAGGGGAAGTATACGGCGAGAGTTGCACTTGCTGCTCGGCTTGGACATGCCGCTCCTGATGATCGACCATTGGTAGCATTTGTTGGTCGGCTTGCTGAGCAGAAGGGCGTAAGTCTTGTAATTGACCTTCTTCACCGTATGGCAGGATCAGGAAATGTCAGATTTGTCGTGCTGGG
>DONH01000055.1 GCA_003509235.1 Planctomycetaceae bacterium | reverse complement strand
GGAGCAGCAGGTTGGATCAGCGACTTCAATTTCCTTGAGGAATACTATGAAGCAGAGTGGGAAGAGGGGTATGAACAACGGACTTGGCTAGACTTGCGGCGGCCCATTGATAATCGACAGTGGCGGCTGCTAACGAGTCTGCGAGTTGATCCATTTCTTACACAAAGTGAATGGTGGCCAAGGCTTGATCATCATTGGATTGCTCAGCCACTCTTACGGGATGCACTTTCCTGGTATGAACATTCAAGTATTGCGTATGTGCGACAAAATTTGCCAGCAGCTCCGACTGGTGACAACATTCGAGGGACAGCGAATCCGGGCCAGGGGTATAGTCTTTGGACGCTTCTTCCGTATGAGAATAACGTAATCGGCGAGCGGCTTGTCACCCGTCAAGAGATTGATCTGCCGTTTCAGGCTGGTCCTGTCAAACTCGTGCCTTATGCTTTGGGTGAACTAGGTCATTGGGGCCAGGATTTAGGAGGAGCCGATCCCAGTAATACTCAGCTACGCACACCTAGCAGTATCGATCGTGCCTACGGTCAGGTTGGTGTGCGATCGAGTTTGCCATTTTGGACTGCTGACAACACAGTTGAGAGTCGACTATGGAACCTTCATGGATTAGCTCACAAAGTGATTCTTGAAGCGGAGTTTTCATATGCAGAGGCAACTAAAAGCTTCGATCAATTCCCTCTCTATGACCAGCTGGACGATGATACGATCAACCAGTACCGGCGTAACATAGCCTATTTTGATTTTCGTAATAACAGTCCAATCTTTGCTGGATTAAACACACCTAATCCGTATTACGCTCAACACCCTTTCGACTTCCCCGGTGCAGGGTACAACAACGGCCGTTTTGATCCAAGAACGTATGCAATTCGACGAGGGATCGGTAGCTGGGTCACTGGGCCTAGTGAAGTAGTTAACGATTTGACAGCTTTTCGAGTTGGTGCTCGCCAACGCTGGCAGACAAAGCGGGGGCCATACGGTAATCGCAGAATTGTTGATTGGATTGTATTTGATATTGACGGTGAATTCTTTCCAAAAACGAGCCAGAATTTTGGCCAGGTCCTTGGGCTTTGGCAATATGATTTCCGCTGGCACATTGGCGACCGTACAACCATTCTTTCAACTGCTGACGTCGATTTTTTCTCTCTTGGCCAACAGCTTTACACGGTGGGGGCTCTCCTGAATCGCTCGGCTCGAGGGAGTCTTTATATGGGGTATCAATCATTTAGTGGTCCTATCAACGCCAGTGTGCTTACTGGATCGTATACGTATCGAATGAGCCCAAAGTGGGCGAGTTCATTTGGGTCGTCAGTGGACCTCACGGGAGCAAACATTGGCCAACGCTTCCAGCTTGTCCGAATAGGTGAATCGTTCTTGATGAGTTTTGGATTTAATGTTGACTATAGCCGGAATAATGTTGGTGTGACGTTTGCAATTGAGCCACGGTTCCTGTCAGGCACTCAGTTCGCTGGCAGCCCTGGACCGTCTGACTCAGCTGCTGGGACCTCTGCATTCGGTGGTGCACCAGGTGGTGCGCCGATTGCTGGAGCGTATGGGCTCGAATAATTTTGTTGACGTGCGACCCAGAAGTGCCAGCCAACAAAAATAATCGTGAGTAGCAGATACGCAGTCATCAATTCAAAAGGACTTCGGCCGTTTGATTCGATTGGCAAAGCCCCAATTGCCCACGGAAAAAACATCCGTCCATCAGTGAATGGAGAATGGATAATCCCGAAAAGGGTAAGTGTTGCAGCAGAAGCGCACCATGCGCCTGCTCGAATCATTTTCCGGTCAATAAGCGCAGCAGTCATACCTGCCCATAATAAACTCGTAATGATAAAGCCGGAAGCAAGGAGCCTGAGGCTGTAGAGTTCGATCGCTAGTTGGCCTTCTGGAGCTGCGCCTACGGCCACAAGTTTATTGGTCTGAATGACAACAAGAGCAGCAAGCGCGGGCACGCATGCGATAGCTACAGCCGGGTAATGACGTTTTGGTGTGGCTTCGAAGCTTTGAGCAGAGATTTCAAGGCCAATGAAAATCAAGATTGGAAGAATCGCTGGGGCAGGAATGAGTTCGTAAAGCAGTGCAAAGGACCCAGTAAGTCCAGCGAGGCCAATAAAAAGGGCAGTCGCCAGTGTGTAGGCTGCCCGGCCACCCATAGCCTTGTATGCCGGATGACCAATATATGGTGTGGATTGGATGACACCGCCACATATCCCTGCAACAAGGGTTGCGAGTCCCTCAACCGCAATAACACCTCGTGTGTCATATTCATCACCAGCAGCAGCGGCACTCTCTGTGCAGTCAATGCCACCAATAACAGTTCCGAGAGCAAATGGAATGACAATGGGCAAATATTTGAAGGTTAATGGCCATGCTGTAATCCATGTGAATTGAAAGACTTCCAGCCAGCCAGTTGGCCAAAGTGCTGAGAGAGGATCGAAACTGGCATGGGACTCACTTGATGGTAACCAGCCAAGAAATTGGCCAACAGCTGCGATTGAGCCGCCAACAAAAAGAGCAGCAAGAGCACCAGGAATACGCCAAGGGAGGGGGGTTTGTGCTGTAAGGCTTGCCAATACAATACCCAACGAGACAAGGCCTATGACCGGCTGAGAAAACAACTCAACAAACGGAAGGAAGCTAATGAGTGCCAGCGCGATCGCAGCAAGGCTTCCGAGTAATGCAGCTCGAGGAATCAGTTGACGTACTTTTGAGGCAACAGGTGCACAGCACAGCTTGAAGATGCCACTTGCAACTATGCAGCACATGCCAATGTGCCATGCCTGGCGAGCTGCGTCAGTCTCAGATAAACCATTTCCGGTTGCTTCTAGGTAGGCTGGTCCGATTACAAAAAAGACCATTCCGAATGTGCTCGGCGTATCCAACCCTAAGGGCATTGCTGTGATATCACTTCGATGAGTCTGCCTTGCAAGACGAATTGCCATCCAGGTAAAAAGCAGGTCACCGACGATAACGCCAATCGCAGTTCCAGGAACAAAATGTGATAGTGCAAATTCCAGTGGATAATTGAAGACGGTCACCAATAATGATACGGCAAGTGTCAAATCAGCCAAATTGTCAAGCGATAGGCCGAAAAAAGCATTAGTGTCACCGCGTGTTGCCCAGCGATAGTGAGTGGATGGCGACATAAAGACTCTTAGATGACTGGATTTTTAGGTCTGTAGATACTCCTAACCGTCTGTTTAACCTGATGGTCGCAGCCGGCAACGCTTCGGACTATACTCGGTTTGAGCGTAAAAACGAGTAGTTGCTCTTTTTTATGGTATCAGGAGGGGCAACTTATTGCGGGCTCTCCGCTATAAAATAAAGTTGGCGAACTGAGCCGAACCAGAAGACAACCTTCCGCGTAGTAAAACATGGATATTGACCAGCCATCTTCGGAGAGAATCCATCCACTCGGTGGGGGAGTACCTCTTCATGGTGAGACGGCTGGTGATACTACAGGCCGTCAACGTCCCCCGGCGGAAGAGTCGTCCGATGAGCAACTTTTCAAGACCTTTTGTGATACCGAAGATACCGACGCCTACGAGGTGTTGGTTTCACGTTATGAACGAGAGCTATTTAGTTATCTGCGCCGTTATGTTGGGAGTGCTGAGATGGCAGAGGATGTTTTTCAGGCAACATTCCTGCAGATCTATGTCAAGCGGGATCGGTTCGAAGCGGGAAGGCGGTTTCGTCCGTGGCTGTATACGGTTGCAACGAATCAGGCCATTGATGCACAACGACGAAATCGACGGCATCGCATGGTAAGCCTTGACCAACGGGTGGGTAATGATGAAGAGGGAGACTTAATGTCAGTTGTGTCGTCGGCAGGTCCGACGGCAGTTGAAAATCTTGAAGACGAGGAAGCGAAAGAATGGGTGCGTGGAGCTGTAGACGACTTGCCGGAAACACTCCGAGTGGCGTTGATCTTAGTGTATCACCAAGGATTGAAATATCGCGAAGCTGCTGAAGTTCTCGGAATACCTGTTGGAACCGTTAAGAGCAGGCTCCATGCAGCGTTACTAAAACTTAACCGTGCATGGGCAAGCACTGATCAGTCGGAGTTAAAGGCATGAAGGAACAATTCGCCAGTCATCAACGAGTCAAGCGCAGCAAGAGTCGAAGTTGCTTGTCGCCAAGGAAGGGAAGGGTGGCATGCGTCAAGATTTAATTGGCTATTTGTTGGATAGTGTGGATGAGGACGAACGGGCGGAGATAGAATCGGCACGTCAAAGACCTGAAACAGCGAGTAAAGTTGAGCACGAGCTTTCAATGCTTGAACGTGCGTTGAAGCCG
>DONH01000316.1:13104-18788 GCA_003509235.1 Planctomycetaceae bacterium | reverse complement strand
CGACCGTCGTACAATTTTCGCTGGCATCAAAAAATTCCATCGGCCTGAAGATCTTCAGGGACGACTTGTTGTCATTGTTGCCAATCTTGCTCCCCGACAAATGAAGTTCGGTCTCAGCGAGGGCATGATAGTTGCTGCAAGTGGAGCCGGAGCTGATGGTGTCTACCTTCTTTCCCCAGATAGTGGAGCGTTGCCCGGCATGCGTCTTGGATAACTTCACAACCCCAAGACATCGATCTTTAGCGAAAAACAACCTTGGCACTCAACTTTGGGAGTATCAAGAATTTGTCTAGTTAAAAACGAACAGACGAATAG
Source organism: Planctomycetaceae bacterium (assembly GCA_003509235.1). GTDB lineage: Bacteria > Planctomycetota > Planctomycetia > Pirellulales > UBA1268 > UBA1268. The sequence continues at coordinate 18,473 of DONH01000316.1, read as the reverse complement.
CTTCCTTTTGTAGTACGGCAATGAATATCATACGTTAGGGGTTCGGTAAGCAGACGTATTCACAAACCACTGAGGCGAGTCGTGAGTGTGAAAAAAATTCTCTTTCCAACAGACTTTTCAACTGCTAGCGACGCAGCACTTGTGCATGCCGAAAACCTCGCCAAGCAGTCTTCTGCGGACCTCATCATTCTCCACATCGAAGAGCCTCCACTGGCCTACGGTGGTGGTGAACTCTACTACGGGCTTCCTGAGCCAAGTTCTGAACGAATACTCGAAATGCTCCATGACGTATGTCCATCTGACCCTCAACTCACTTTTGAGCATCGCCTTGTTATGGGAGATCCATCAACAGAGATCGTTCGCATTGCCGAAGAAGAAAGAGCAGAAATTATTGTACTTGGCACACATGGCCGAACAGGACTCAGTCGAATTCTGATGGGTAGTGTAGCCGAGGCCGTTGTACGGCACGCACCCTGCCCTGTACTGATCTATCGCCAGGATGCTGGTAAACTCTCGACGAAGTAATTCATTTTTTGAGCAGCCTCACTCGTCACAAAATGCAGCCTCTTTATGTCTGTTCGCCCACTTCTTCGACGCCAAGCCACAGTTCGTTCGTTGATTCGAAATCGCCTTGAAAGTCGAGGTTTTCTTGAGGTTGACACCCCAATTGTGGCGAGTGAATTACTGCCAGAGGTTTCAATTGATCCCTACACAGTCATATATGGGAATGAAAAAAAATTCCTGCAGACCAGCCCAGAACCTCATATGAAGCGATTGCTCGCAGAAGATTCAGGGTCCATTTATCAGTTTGCACATTGCTTTCGCAGTGAGGAGCGCGGTCCGCATCATGACACTGAATTCACCATGCTCGAATGGTATGAACCTGGGGCAAACCTGACTTCAACTGCCGAATTGATAACACAACTCTTGCATGACTCACTCCACACCAATGGACTACAAAGGCTGCCTTGCAGGGATGCATTCATTCAGCATGCCGACATTGACCCAATGACGGCCGGTGTTGGTGCTTTATTGCAGGCATCTAATTTTCATAACGTTGGAATTCCAGAAAGCATTTCTAATCTTCCTGCAGAACAGCAGTGGAGCCTTGCATTCGAATTATTACTTTCCGAGGTCGTGTCTCCAAAACTTGGAATTGCTCAACCAACCATGCTTGAATCCTGGCCTGCAAGTGAGTCTGCATTTGCACAACTGGACTCAACGAATAAACAACTATCACTTCGCTTTGAAGTTTTTGTTACTGGTATTGAAATCATGAACGGGTGGCAGGAAGAAACATGTTCTTTCACTATTCGAAAACGGCTCGAAAAGGCAAACACCATCCGCACATCATTTGAAAAACAAAAGCTGCCTCTCCCAAACAGACTGCTTGCCGTGCACGACAATATGCCAGAGGGTATTGGGGTTGCCCTTGGATTCGATCGCCTCGTGATGCTGGCAGCTGGCACTGATTCAATTGATGCCATCCGTTATTTCAATTCTGACAATTCCTGACTTCGAGCAGGAAGCATACCTGCCAGTAAGAAGATTTACTCTGACGGATCCACCCTGATGATCTGCCATATTTCAACGTTCTGAAAACCAGCAGCATCTTTCCCTACTTCTGGCTCTTTTTGAGTCTTATGGCTCAACCAGAGATCAACGACACGTGGCAATACATCTTCTGAATGTTGTTCACGTTCATTAACGTCGACAGTCAGATGCAAAGCCCCTTGGTACTGCTGCTCACCACGGACTATCTCTGCAATGGCAATCTTGTCACACGCTGCAAGTGAACGAACAGCCGGAAACTTGCGGAGCAACTTGATTTCAGATTGCTTCCTACTCTCTTCAGAATCATAGTTATGTGCATCGTGATCTGGGCCGCCATGGTCTTCTTCTAATGGAATAAGTCCCGGTGCACAAAACCCATGAACAATATCCCATTCCCCTGCTCGAATCGCCTGGTGCCATTGTAAGACCGTTTCACGGGCTCGGCTGTGATCAATCCATGCATTTACTGAAAAAACGCTGAAGGACTGCAAGCCAAAGCCAACAGATAAAGCCAAGCCAATCAGGGCAATGCCTCGACCAGCTTTATGTGATTTTCCAATCGTAGTATCCCTGACCGCTGCAATTGACAGCCCGGCTGCAAAAATTGGAATCACCCACAATATTTGACTCATTAATGCCGAAACAGAGAAACATCCAGCAACCAGAGCAAGTACTGCAAGTGTACTTATCGGACGATATTCGTTGGCATTGCCTGCGGTTTCAATAACAGTCACAACTCATGTCCTTACTGGCTTAGATCAAGCCTTTGACTTCGATCTTCGCTGCTGCGATTTCTTTTTCGATGTAAAAATTCGTTGCATCTCTTCCAGTGACGTAACGCCGCTGAGCACTAGATCCATTCCCTGGTCACGTGCGGTGACATAGCCATCTTTGCTCGCTGCTTTTTTCAACGTCGCAGCATCGACTCCTTTTGCAACTCCTTTCCGAAGAGTGACACCTGAGGCCAGCTCAAATGCACCAATCCTGCCAGCATACCCGCGGCCAAAACAGATACGACAGCCACCGTGCTCTGAGGCAGCACGGATGTGGGGAACGTCTTCTGTTGACTTTCCAAATTTTTCAAGAAGTGGAAGAGGTGTCTCCTGATGATCAGCACACTTGGGACATAGCTTACGAACTAACTTTTGAGAGACTGATCCAACAAGACATTTCGCGAGATCACTCGGCGCAACACCAAGATCAATAATCTTGGATATCGCATCAATACTGTCTTCTGCTGGGACACTGACAATAACCATTTTGTCTGCGAGTGCTCGCTCAACCAGTTCTTTTGCAAAAGTTGGGTCTCGTAAATGACGAGTGATAAAACCGCTTGGGTATGAGAGCATTGCTCTCTCAACCGCTTGATTTGGGCTCTCACCTGATTCTGCGTCATACTTTTGTATCTTTATGTTTTGGACTTCCTCATTGTTTTCTTTTTTTTCCTCAATAGATACGAAATCTCGCATCAGCCGATCCCCGGCCGTTACTGTCATGTCAAAAAGAGTGGAGAGACCATTACCTTTTGATGCTGAAACAAGAAACAAACCATGTTTTTTGTTTACTAAATCATGAAGTAACTCAAGCATTTTTGTTGGCATACCCAGATCGGCTGCAGTCTTAAATTTCTTTGGTGGTTGTGCCAAATCAACAGCGAACTGCTCATGCCCTTTGATAACTTTCGCGCTGAGGCGACAGGTTCTTTTTTTCCCATCTACCGTGACGTCAAATTCGCCGACTTGTGGACGACCTCGCTTCTTTGGAGAAAGGCCAGCAAGCCTCATAAGTGTGACCAGCACCTTTTCACCAGTTACAGCATCCAGCGGAGGTGCATCAACCCAGACTTCAGGATCTTTTTTACTGAGTTTCCTACCGGTTAGGAGATGTTCTCGAATACGAGTTGGCGTCTTTGTACCGTCAATGTCATAGCGAATATGAAGACCCCCCTGTGCCAGATCAAGCAACAGAATAGGAGCACGCGCGGCAAATGCTTCAGCCAACACTCGAACCAAGTCAGAAAACTCTGAATTTTCAGAAAGTTTTTCAACAAGAAGCGTATTTTCTTCTGGTACTTCGCGGCAGGTGGCAATGAGTACGACGTCTGGTGGTGCCGCTTCGACCTCTCCAGTATCTTTGAGCGCTCGTGACCGAGCGATGACATAAAGAAAGACAGGCACCAGCCAGACTGCAGAAAGGCCGGCCAGGGCACCCCATAACCCACCACCTTCAAGAAACGCGTACTCGGTCCAATTCAACCCAACAGACACCGCAATCGCTACTGCCCCAAGCGCGTAGGGAACGACAACTATGCGCGTCCACTTTTTACTCCCAATTCCACATCGATGGCTACCTTTTTTCACCCAGATACTCGTAAGGCTGAAAAGTATCGTAAGCACAGCCAGAATTCCACCACCAATTGCGACGGTGGTTGTGTCTAACTTTTTTTCAGTATCCGTAGAAGGTTTTCCATCAGCAGGGGCTTCTTCACCTTTATCAGCTTTTTCTTCAGCCGCAGCAGGTTGTTTAGGATCCTGAGCGTTTGCTGGCGACGACACCAACGTAGTAAAAATTTCACACAGCAGAAAAACTGATAGCCAAAATGCAAAAGTATTCTTCAGCACAAACGTTCTCCTGCTCATAGACTAACTAGCCTTTCGGGCTCTTGTTTTCAAGTAGAGACATTAGATAAGAGATCAGCCTATGCCCTTTAATCTCATTTGAAGTTCCTCTCGATTCGGTGCAACATCGAGTGCTACCTGCCGATCAATCAGCCCATCGTCAATCAACTTTTTAAGGCTCATGGTGAAATCCTGCATGCCATTGGCTGTTGATTTTTTTATATGATCCGCCAAGAGGTGCTCATCTTCTTCCAAAAGGTATTTGCGAACGAGAACATCAAAAAACATCAACTCCACTACGGGTACGCGACTCACCCCTTCCCTAATAGACTTCAGAAGTTTCTGGGCAACAATGCCCTTCATATTCATTGCCATTGCACTCCGAATAGCAGAATGCTCCTCTTGGGGAAACAAATCAAGAATTCGGGTAATAGTACTTGGTGCATTGGATGCATGAATTGTTCCAAAAACAAGATGGCCTGTTTCTGCTGCATGGATGGCTGTTCGGAAGGTCTCTACATCTCGCATCTCACCAACGAGAATGATATCCGGATCTTCTCGAACCGCATGCTTCATTCCGATTTCAAAATCTTTAACATCGGCGCCAATTTCTCTTTGATTAATTAAACATTTATCTTCAGTGAAAACAAATTCAACCGGATCTTCAAGCGTCAAGATATGCTTGCGATATTTACGATTTATATAGTTCAGCATTGAACCAATAGTTGTACTTTTCCCTGAACCCGTAACGCCTGCCAACAACACCATCCCCTGATCAAGTTCACACAATCGCTCAATTGACGGCGGCAAAAACAAACCTTCGAAGTCTGGGATGGTGTTATTTATTTTTCGGGCAACCATACCCAAGCATCCCTGTTGCGTCAGTACATTCACACGAAATCGATACGGTGTGCCATCTGCCTTTGCCATATACGCGTAGTCAACGCCACCCTCCTCAGCCAAAATTTCTTCCTGTCGTTTATCGAGTGTTGGCATGATGAGTTGACTCATCTTTTCCTTTGTTAGAGGAGCTGATTTGAGCGGCGTTAAAGCTCCTTTAAATCTGATATACGGTGGCTGGCCAACCTTGAGATGAAGATCAGATCCGTCAAGTTTAACAAGAGCCTCAAAAAGCTTATCTACTTCATGAGTGCTTTTTTTTCCCGCGGCAACTGGTCTTGGTGCCGACTCACCTCC
>DONH01000316.1:0-12819 GCA_003509235.1 Planctomycetaceae bacterium | reverse complement strand
TTTTTTTTCCCGCGGCAACTTGTCTTGGTGCCGACTCACCTCCTGACGAAGCTGCTTGTTCAGATGCTGCTGATGCGTTTTGTTGAAGAGTCATTACGTCCACCCTGCCTTTCAAGATTGCATGATAGACTAGAGGGAGAGGCCTACAAAATGCTTTGGCTTCGGCCTCGATATTTATGAATTTATCAAGCCTTTTCCAGCCTCTCTTTTTCTTCTTCCGGAATGACTGGACGCACGGGAATCCCACGAATTGCAAGCAGGTTTTTGACATCACTAATCGTGCAGGCTCCAAAATGAAAGATTCCAGCAGCAAGAACAGCATCTGCTGCTCCGTATTGAATTGCGTCGGCCAGATGCTCTGGCTTGCCTGCACCACCACTGGCCACGACAGGAATTCCAACAGCTCGACTCACTGCAGCAGTCATTTCGAGGTCATACCCATCACGTGTCCCATCTCGATCCATACACGTGAGAACAATTTCACCAGCGCCTAATTGCTCGACTCGTCGCGCCCAATCAACTGCCTCAATACCAGTTGGTACACGACCTCCGTTTACAAAAACCTCCCACACCTCTTTTCCATCTTTGACCACTCGCTTTGGGTCAATATTGACGACGGTGGCACAGCTTCCAAGTCGATTTGCAACTTCCGTCACCAATTCAGGTGTCTTTACCGCCGATGAGTTGATACTCACTTTTTCCGCACCGGCATGAATGAGCTCAACAGCATCGTCCAATGTTCGGATACCACCGCCCACGGTGAATGGCATAAAAACGGTTTCAGCTACTCGCCGAACCATATCAAGCATAATTGCTCGGCCTTCATGGCTTGCCGTAATATCAAGAAAGACTAGTTCGTCTGCACCTTCAGCTTCATATCGAGCGGCCACAGCTACAGGATCACCGGCATCAACAAGCTCAAGAAACTTCGTTCCTTTTACAACACGTCCCTTTTCAACATCGAGACATGGAATAATACGTTTCGCCAGCATATCAACGTTCCTGCAATTCAAAACGACTCATGGATTCGCCCAGACTCTGGACTCGACGCTGTTGCGTACCGCTTACGAGGAATTCGTCCAGCAAGAAATGCATATCGGCCAGCCGCACAGGCAGATCGCATAGCAAGAGCCATTGTGAGTGGATCGGTGGCATGTGCAATTGCCGTATTCAAAAGAACACCATCAACACCAAGTTCCATCGCAGTCGCAACGTCACTCGCTGTACCAACACCCGCATCGACAATCACGGGATACTCAGGATCACCGTCTTTCAGATACTCAAGACAGATACGCAAACTATTTGTATTCAGAATTCCTTGCCCTGATCCAATGGGACTTCCTGCTGGCATAACACTTGCTGCCCCAAGATCCTTGAGTTTCTTGGCAACTATTGGATCATCGCTACTGTACACAAGCACCGTAAATCCATCGTCTACAAGACGCTGGGTCGCTTCAATTGTACCGACAGGATCTGGTAAAAGTGTCTTCTGATCACCAAGGACCTCAAGCTTGACCCATTCACTCCCCTTGTTTCCGAGGTCGCGAAGAAGCTCACGGCCCAGCCGTGCAACTCGCACTGCATCATCTGCCGAAAAGCAACCTGCTGTATTTGGTAGCAGCGTGTAGCGAGCAAGATCAAGATGATCAAGAATGTTTTCTCCGGCAGTATTTAGAAGACGTTCACGACGCACTGCAACCGTGACACAGTCCGTTCCGCTTGCATCAAGACATTCTGCCATTTCTGCATAGCTAACATACTTACCTGTGCCTACGACAAGGCGACTTGCAAGCTCAAAGCCCCCTACTTTTAGTGCTGGCTGTGATTGCTCTGCGCGTGCGTTATCAACTATTGTTTCTGCCATACCGTTTTGCGTCTCCTCTCGTACTGTCTTCAGCCGCCTCCAACAAGCGTTACAACTTCTATCTGGTCATGTTCCCGAAGCAGCCGATCAGGAAGAAGTGCTCGTGGAATGACTTCTTTGTTTACCTCAACAGCAACAGGGCGTTTTTCAAATCCTAGGTCGAGGAGCAGATCATGCGCAGTGTGACCGCTAGAAACCTGTGTCTCTTGCCCATTTACAAAAATAATCATTGAACGTTCCGTCTGGGTTTCATTATGACTCATTATTGACTTTCACCTCCACGAGGTTGGGCAACGTCAAGAAGAACCAGGGGTACCGCAACCCCACCTACTGCTCCACGTTGACTGCTATATGGAATTCCGTACGCCGCCGTTGTCCCAGAAGCACCATCGGTCACGTAGAGCACAGCGGGCGCCATTGGCGTTCGGCCACGCCGCATTTCAACCTGTCCTGCGACAAGTAAGAACTTTGGGTTCTTCCCTTCCCCCGGCTGAAACCCTAGATCATTCAGCACATTGTGCCGAAAGGTCGCACCGAAGGTGGAGGTCATCGGATTGATCACCCCACCCGAAATGTCACCTGTTAGGAAGTCAAGTATAAAAAAGCCTTCAGTACCACCGGCGAGAGGAACCGTACATGCGGCAAATGAATCGTCTGCCTGCGAAGTCATTGCGTGGATGACAGGAAATTGTTTCGGGGGCACGTTCTGCCCAGGGACAACAAAGCCAACTATGTAGCCCACGGTAAAAACGAGGACGAATCCGGCGAGAAGATACAACTGCCGGGTCGGGACAAGAGGTGGTTTGATTTTTTCTTGCATCATGTCGTTTCAAATGGGGGGGAAAACACCAACGATTTTTTAGTTGAAAGACCGATGGTAATAAGTGAACGTTCTTATGTTATTCGTTCTATGCATCTGGCGCCTTCTTTTTTTGATTATCTTTTGCGTTTAGTTTTTCAGTTTTTTTCACAGAATCACCGACCGATGTTTTCTGTTCAACATACAATCGAAATTTCCCTATTGAGTGTTGGCCATCTGGATATTGTTGGCTCATGGTGAATACCAGAGTCGTCCCTCCCTTAATTAGTGGTTGTGCTGCCGTTTGAAATGTTGCGATGTGTGACTTGCCAATGGCTCCAGCAATACCCCACCCGGTATCTTCCTTCTGGTCTCGTGCGTTGGCCACAGGCCACCCATTCTGGGAATAGTCTGCAGTCGCAGTGGTGAACATGACGAGTGTTTCAGTTTTTTGTTTGTCAGCAGATATAGCTTTTACATTGAATTCACTGAGAACAAAATTGCCGTTTGCTGCACGGCCTGGGCCCTGAGCTGGCAACGTCTTATCTGGGAGTACTTCAAGACGTATCGCTGTCACAGAAGGGCCCTCAGGAACTACCGCTGTAAGGGTGTATATATCTTTCCCTTTTTTTCCAGATACACGAACTGTTCCATCATCTGTTATGACGCCTGTTGCTCCGATCAGACTTTTAAATTCAGTCAAAACGAGTGGCTTTGACAGTGTTTGGAGGTCTGGCGACCGGGCCGGCTTTAGAGGTAGTGGCAACAGCTTGGCTACTGGAGTCGGAATTACTAGACCACCACTGTGTGTGCCGACAAATATTGATTGATCATCTGGTGTAAACGTAACACACCAGACACTCGAAGCCTGACGATCCAGTCCTTGTTGCTCTCGTTGTTTGGGAACATCCCAAAGTTTGATCACACCATCGAGGCTCGCCGTCACCAGCCGAGTTCCATCACTATTGAACCCGGCACTTGTGACCCAATCTTTATGACCTGTAAACACTGCGGTCTGTTTGAAAGTGTCAGCAGACCAGACTCGGATTGTGCGATCAGCAGCAGTTGATACAAACTGAGAGTGAGTAGGTGAATAGGCAATTGCCCAGATTGTATCTTCGTGACCTGCCAGAGTTTGTATTGCTGTACCATCAGCAGCATTCCAGACTTTTACAAGATTATCTCCTCCCCCTGTCACAAATGTTTTTCCATTCGGTGAAAAGGCGACAGCAGTCACGGGCCCTTTGTGTGCGGCCACAGTACTAGAAGCCTTGCCACCCTGCATATCCCACAAGAAAACTTTCCCATCTTCTCCTGCAGTTGCTAATTGTGAACCATCGGGAGAGAAAGCGAGCGAGCGCACCCACCCCTTGTGTTGCTTCAAATCAACTTTTAATTTTCGGCCCTGTAAGTCCCATACTTTTACAAGTCCATCGTAGCCGGCTGTAGCTGCTAATTTTCCATCGGCGGAAACCTCGACAGCCCACACCGCCGTTGGATGTCCCGATAATTCACCAACACGGCTTCCATCAGACTTCCAGATGATGACATCGCCAGGACGATAAAGCAGACTCTCCCCTCCGGCTGTCACCAGAAGCGGCCCCTCTATTGCATAATCAGCAGCGATCACCCACCGACTGAAAGATGAAATAGTGTCACCTGTTTTTTTGTTCGATGCTTCATCAGCAACGACGAGAGGCACCGCAAAAAAGAAACTGCCAATAATAACACTCAGTAGTGAACGCACCGCACGTTGTCGAATATGGTTAATTCGCATCCACCACTCTCCTTGAAGATTGACAAAGAAAACAAAAATAAAAATAAGGCAGCTTTTAGTATAGTTCCCGTTGCCACTGCATTTCCAACAAACTGTAGATTCATCATGCCCTGTCACTCCCAATGACTGAAACTACACGGTTGTTACATTCTTCTTGCAGCGATTGCACACAAGGAGATTTCATGTACCCTTTCCTGCCGCGACCTCGGACCTCAATTGACTGCCAAGTACGCTCAACAAGAGCAATGCAAGCCTTGATTGACATGTTCACTCCATGTTGACGTACCGGGAAAACTTGTTTTCTGAAATATGCGAGTATTAAATCAGGCATGCATCTGCTATTGCTGCTACTTTTTCAGTGAAGAGTGCCGGCAAAGTACTGCGTCAGACTCCCCGATCCACAATCCTGAATGCACGCTGGTGACTACTCGGAAGCATCTGAAAAATTCCGCGCGTGAAATTTCATTAAGACATCACCCTGCCGCTCATAAATCAATCGTGCACTATGGGGAACATCCTTGACTATGAGTTTCTCATATTCAATGCCGAGCTGCTTTAGGAATTGCATATAGGCCAAGTTATTTTCGTAGTTAGAACCTTTTGTTCCTACGTGAACAAGAATACGAAGCGGGTATTGCTTCTGCTTCTCACTTCTGGCATAGCCGCGAGCTATATCGTATGCGTTATAGCCCTCTGCGAATACAATGCGATCACTTTCATGCCCTTCATTCTCACTGATCTTTTTCTCCGTTGCGAACCCACCACCACCAGGAGCGGCAGAACAGAAAAGCTCTGGATGCCGAAACATTATCCTTGTTGTTCCCCGACCACCTTGGCTAAATCCCTCAATACCACGCCCCTTTCGTGAGGCAATTGTTCGATATGTTGAATCAACATGAGGAATCAGTTCTTCGATGAAAACTGATTCACCTTGGCCGTTTTCTATTTGGGGATAGTCGTAATGACTCATTGGACCACCATTAATGAAAACATAGATCACTGGTGGTATACGATTTGAGCGGATCGCCTTCTCAATAAAACTTGAAAGACCGACAGATTTCAATTCGCTGCCGGGCCGTCCACCATGGAGGTAGTAGACAACTGGGTATCTCTTTCCCGTCCGCTCTGACTTATCGTAGCTCGGGGGAAGATAGATACAGTATCCAACGTCCATTCCCATTGACTGGCTACGGAACGTCTTATGTTGAATTGGCACGTCTGCGTACGCTTTTGACGGCTGGTTCACCCAACGGAAGGGTGTGTTTGATTTTTGTTTTTTCTTCCCCTGAGCCTGAGCTATTTGATTGGTGCTTCCACTTAACAGAAGAATTCCAAGACCTGCTCGCACAATTATTTTCAGCATCGTATGATCTCAATGTCCTGTGAGGTTCGCATGCATAAGGCGTCCCACCTTATTTTGATGGTCTTAAATGTGTCACATCAACGGAGTCCTTCAACTCACGCTGAAGAACAACGAATCGATCAAACAATTGAGTCATTCGTTCAGCGTGTGCAGGCTGACCTGCCAAATCAATCGTTTCGTGTGGGTCATGCTGCAGATGATAAAGCCGCAGCACTTTAGCGTCTGGGTAGATGATCAGTTTCCATCCATCGTGTGTAATCGACCGTTGGAGCGTGAGATAGCTTCCGTAAATTGACTCATAGGGCTTAGCAGAAGCATCTGACTTCGTTTGGCCTAAACGAGAAAGCAAACTCTTGAAAAAGACATGCTTTGGCTGGTGTGCACCAGCCAACTCAAGGGTCGTTGGCATCACATCCTGGAGATAAATCGGCGTCGGGTCAGTCACACCCTTGGGCACATTAGGACCAACAACGACAAATGGGACACGGATCGAATGGTCATACTGATTTTGTTTTCCAACAAGACCGTGATGACCAACTGAAAGACCGTGGTCGGCAGTAAAGAAAATCCATGTATTCTCTGCTTTACCTGATGCATCAAGTGCTTTGAGAATGCGACCAATTTGAGCGTCGAGATGAGTGATAATGGCATAATATTCTCGACGATGAACCGCAACAGCCTGCTCCGTCCTCGGGAATGGTGCAAGCTTTTCATCTCGCAATTTTTTGCCTGCTCCGATTTCTTCTGCATACGGATATTCAGATAGAAATGGTTTGGCAGTCGCAATCCTTTCAATCGGATAACGATCCAGAAATTCCTGAGGTGACTGTCGTGGATCGTGCGGAGCATTGAATGCTACGTAGAAAAAAGATGGTTGCTCTCCGGCCTTGGCTTCTCCAAGGAAATCAATCGCGTCGTCTGCTGTGACCGCGCTCCAGTGTCGTCCGCCTTCCCAGAATCCACCAAGACTCGTGTCTGTTGGGCTCCACGGATCCTTGCCTTGAGCAGGAGGTCTGTTGTAGGCACTTTCGACAGTGTTCGGCATACCTGGTCTGACATGTCGGGCAACATCGAAACACTTGTCAGCATCTGTTCGTATATGCCATTTACCTGTCATAAACGTGCGGTAGCCAGCTTGGCTTAGAAGTTGGGGCCACAACACACCTGCCTGACGCTCTTGATCGGTTGTTTTATAGATGCTATTCGCGTCCCAAACACTCCGGCCCGTAATCAACATGGTACGACTCGCAACACACACAGCACCGCTCCAGGAACCCATGTTGTATGCATGGCTAAATGTGGTGCCACGATTTACGAGTCGATCGATATTAGGTGTATCAATATCTGTGTGGCCAAATGCTCTGATGGCTTCATAGGTGAGATCATCCGCGAATAGAAATAGGATATTTGGTTGCTCGCTTGTATCTTCCTGTGCCGCAGGAAGGACACCGCACGCAAACAGACACGTAAGAAAAATTGCACACGCAAATGCCCGGTACGTAGTGACGGTAACGTGACCCATTGTTTTTCTCCTCTGACTCATTTTTGCCCCAAACACTTGGTATGATTTCTGCTTTATGGAAAAATATTCCTTTTCTAAAATCTTACTCTATGCGACACCACATTCTTTTGAATCCTCTAAGAACCATTGCCATTGTTCTGCTTTCAGGGATGGATACATCGTTATACGCGGCCGAAAACCTTGTTCTTCCACTCTGGGAAAAAGGTGCGCCTGGTTTTGAAAGTCGGCGAAACGAAGCAGAAGTCGTTGAGAGAGGGAGCGTGACAAATGTGCACAATCCTTCACTCACCGTGTTTCTTCCAAAAAAAGAGAAGGCCAATGGAGTAGGGATTGTCATTGCCCCTGGAGGTGGACTCAGAAAATTGGGCATGCGTGGTGGTGGCGAAGAACCAGCCCATTTCCTTGCTGAGCATGGCTTTACTTCATTTGTATTAAAGTACCGACTCTCAAGACAAGCTGGACAACCATATAAGTTCGAAGAACATGTGCTTGCAGATGGTCAACGCGCGATTCGCCTGGTTCGCCATCGGTCTCAAGAATTCCATCTCGATCCAGAAAAAATTGGCATGCTCGGATTTTCGGCTGGGGGCGAGGTCGTTTCAATCACGTGCTATAAGCCAGGTGAAGGGAATCCTGATGCTGCTGACCCAATTGATCGTGAATTTGCAAAACCGAACTTCCAAATGCTTGTATACCCGGGACCAGTCGGCATTCCTTCAAAATTACCAAACGATACGCCACCAGCATTTATGGTCATTGCGGCAGATGATGCACATACGAGTGTTCTTCTGAACCTAATGCACCACTTTCGTGAACTCGACGTCGACTACGAAGCACATATTTTCACCCGTGGTGGACATGGCTTTGGCATGGGAGAACGATCACTGCGACGGAGTATTCAACATTGGCCAGATCGCATGCTCGATTGGCTCCACGACGAAGTTCTCAACACACTACCCAAATAATTAGTATCAGTTGGACGGTTTCTCAAACCCTTTGAAGCTAGGCATAAAAATCCCCTAACCATTCATACGATTCAATGTGTTCAGCGAAGACCATCTCCGGCATCTTGACCCCTCTGATGGTTCCTCTTTGTGCCAATGGCGAAATTAATGAGGGTGAACTACGACGGTATATTGATTGGTTGATTGATAAAGGAGTGCACGGGCTTTATCCAAATGGATCAACCGGTGAGTTCACCCGTTTTACGGCAAAAGAACGACGCCGAATCATCCAGATTGTTTGTGATCAGACCGCCGATAGGGTCCCGGTTCTTGCTGGCGCAGCTGAAGCAAATGTTCACGAAACACTCAATGCCTGTAATGTGTACCATGACTTTGGTGCTCGAGCAGTCGCTATTGTCTCACCGTTTTACTACAAACTGTCACCAGAAAGTGTTTTTGCATACTTCAGGGAAATTGCTCTCAACAGTCCGATTGACGTAACGCTTTATAATATTCCTCTTTTTGCCAGCCCGATTGATAATGAAACAGTCTGCCGATTGGCAGAGTTTGATCGCATAATTGGTATTAAGGATTCTTCTGGTGATCTTGCCGGCATGACTAGGATGATCCAGTCTGTCCGTCCGCTTCGTCCAGACTTTCTATTCATGACCGGATGGGACGCAGTACTTGTCCCCATGCTCATGGCCGGCTGCCAGGGAGGCACACACGCCACGAGTGGAATCGTCCCTGAAATTACACGAGCAATCTATGACCTGACGAAGAAGAAACATTTTGATAAAGCATTGTCACTACAGAAACAACTGCTTGAACTTTTTGACACTACATTTTCTGCTGCTGATTTTCCCGAGGGATTCCGCAGTGCGATAAGCTTACGTAGGTTTAACTTTGGAAAGGGAAGGCAGCCACAGACCGAGAAACAGTTAGCCATGCTGACAGCTGCTACTGAAAAGATCAGACTATTGATTCAACAGATGCTCGACAATCAGGCATTGATTTAGATTTTAAAAATATTTCATTTTCCACGTATCTCTTAAAATTGCGACACACATGAAGACAAACGGATTCCTTGGTATTGATATCGGCACGCAAGGCCTCTCTGTCATCTTTACAGACACAGAATTAAAAATTCTTGCGAGTGGTGAGGGTACGTATGACATGGTATCTGGACTTAACTCTGGGTGTTATGAACAACAACCATGCGATTGGGAGACCGCCCTGAAGGACGCGATGACTGATCTGCGAAAAAAAATATCCTCAATGCAGATCGACATGGAAGTTCTGGCAATTGGAATCTCCGGGCAGATGCACGGGGAAGTTCTTACGGAGGAAGAGGGCGAACCAGTCGGACCAGCTCGGCTTTGGTGTGATGGCAGAAATGAAGCCGAAGGCGATGAACTGACGGAACATCTGGGAACAAAATGTCCTAAACGCATGACCGCAGTTCGGTGGCTTTGGACAATTCGTAATCAACCCGAAAAGGCAGCACGTGTCAGTCATATGACAACACCTGCTGGCTGGGTTGCCTATCGGCTCACAGGCTGCTGGAACCTTGGAATTGGTGATGCTGCTGGCATGTTCCCAATCGACCAGCAGTCGCTAACGTATAATACGCAGATGCTGGCTGATTTTGATGTGATTGCGACCCAATCCGAGAAGAAAAGTAGATCGATCAGCACCCTGCCGAAATTGAGTGATCTTCTTCCATCCGTCAAAAAGGCCGGCGAAGATGGTGGTTCATTGGATGCACACGGCGCGAAACTCCTTGGGCTACCCGAAGGCATTCCTGTTGCACCTGCTGAAGGAGATCAACCGGCGGCACTCGCTGGCTCATTGATCGCAACTCCTGGTCAGGTGTCAATGAGTTTCGGTACGAGTGTTGTTGCCAACTCAGTTGGTGATCGGGCGTTCGAGGGAATTTCAGTTCCTATCGATCATTTCTGTGCACCGGACGGCCGCCCGATCAACATGGTCTGGCTTCGAAATGGAACAACGGCCATGAATATGGCAGTCAGCCTTTTTGGGGGTGACTTCTCCACGATTATGCCACAGGTTCTGAGAGCTGACGCTGACTGTGGTGGTCTTTTAGCACTACCATTCATGGATGATGAACCAGGACTGGGTATTTCCCAAGGTGGCACCGCCATGGTGCTCGGACTGGACAATGAGACTGCAACCCCTGGCAATGCGGTAAAAGCCATGCTGCTTGCTACAATCTTCAATTTGCGGCTTGGGAGCACTCAGCTTGATAAACAGGGATACCCACGAACCGAGATTATTTTGTCGGGCGGACTTGTAAAAACACCCGAGCTGGGACAACTTGTTGCTGATTCCTTCAATACTCCGGTAACAATCCTTGAAGGAGGTGACGAGGGCACCGCCTGGGGAGCAGTTTTGATGGCAAAATTTCGTTTTGAATCACTGGCTGGTCGCGCAACTGACTGGCCTCAGTTCATCGAAGCTCAAAAAACAGGAACACCGACCCGATTCACTCCTCACGTCCAATCTGTAGAGACACTCAACGGCGTATTCGAGCGTTACCAAAAACTAGTCCACATGCACAGACAGTTGGAATCAGTAACAAGCGAGTAAGGATGCTCTGTACAGCAAGCCAAGAACGTAAAGCTGTATGTACTAATTTACAACTGGATACAGAACTATTCTGCGAACATCTGCAACAGATGCTCCTGGCACATGAAGGGCCGTAAGCCGCAATTGAGCCTTGCCCACTTCGAGCTTTATATTACCAAGAGAAAGCACGTGAAACGGCTTTACATAACTTTCACTGCCACGATCGACACGGTCTTCACCAGTGTTCAGCGGTGGATCCCACGCCGGAGTCACGATCGTTGTGATTCGGCTTTGGCCGCAGGAAAGCTGAATGGTCGACCCCACATCTTTTGCGGGACATGTGTACCAGACTTTTGCAGTATAGGTACCTGCATTGAGGACATCGACATCCCATACCAGCGAGTCCTCTGTGTTCTTCCAGTCTGTAAAGAATGAACAATTTGGTGCGCGTCCACTGTGTACGACACCTCCTTCACCACGCCCGTCCCGCGCTGGAAGTTCGGTCAGAGGTGCGCCTGTATACCCAACAGGAAAACGTTCAACATCTGGCTGCGACATACGATCAAGGACATCTTTCTGCCAATCATCAGCAATCATTTTCAGCCGCTCTCTTTCCTCCGGCTGCTCTTTGGAGATGTCTCGTTCCTAACCGATGTCATTGAGCATGTCGTAGAGATGCCCTTTATCATCAAGACGAAGACGCTGTGTACGTATGCTTATTCGCCCACGTTGAGAAGCAACAATATGCCTCCCGGTAAGCTTTACGCCAAGTTTCTTTGGCTTCGATTTCTCTTTTGTATCTTTTTTAAGAATCGCTGTCAGATCGATTCCATCAAGGGGTTTTGGGGAATTTAACTGGACACCAGCAAGACCTGCAAGGGTCGGCAACAAATCAATTGCTCCGGTGATCTGAGGAACCCGGGCACCGGGGGCAATCTGACCTGGGTATCTGATACAGCAAATACTTCTGGTACCACCATCGTCCGTTGATCCTTTTTTGCCTCGCATGCCTCCACACCACCGCAAACTATTCGGTCCGTTATCTGAAAAGAAGACAACAACGGTTTCACGTGATACTCCTGCTGTATCAATTGCCGCCAGAATGCGGCCAACATTTTCATCAAGGTTTTTAACCATTGCCAAAGCAGCACGCGTAAAAACTGGGTCTTCTTTTTTAATGTCTGGCCCTCTCTGCCGGAGAGGACGATCCACAAATCGACTCCAGTCCACATCAGGAATACACATTGGCGAATGGGGCGTGTTGAATGCGACGTAGCAGAGTACAGGTTTGGCAGACGAACGCTTTACGTGATCATTGAAAAATCTGATTGCCTTTGTGGTGATATCATCTGTGATGTACCCCTCACCCTCTCGAAAGATCGTGTTGTGCTGCATGAGTGGGTTGAAATAATCACCCCAATGCCCTTCTGTAAAACCGTAGAAGGTATCGAACCCACGTGCTAATGGATGGTATGGCCACTGTGTGCCATTGTGCCATTTTCCAAAACACCCTGTAACATACCCGGACTTTTTAAAAACATTGGCAATGGTTTGCTCTTCGGGGGACATCCGCTCCTCCCCTCGGGTTACGCCGCGGACCCCACTGCGATCATGATACCGTCCTGTCAGAAATTCCGCCCGTGTTGGAGCGCATACAGGCTGCACAAAAAACTGCTCGAGTAATGCTCCTTCACAAGCCAAAGAATCCACCGCTGGTGTTGAAATTGTTTTATTACCGACGCAGGAGAAGTCGCCCCAGCCAGCATCATCAGCGAGTATTACAACAACATTTGGCTGTCGAGATTCATCTGCCTGAACAAGGCTTCCGTACGACACAAAGCAAACAATAACGATAGCTGAAATGAATTTCTGCATGAAAATACTTCCGGATGACAAAAGAAGTAATACGTTCATATTCCGAACCACACAGAATCTATAAAAACTTTGTGACGACAAAATCA
>DONH01000355.1 GCA_003509235.1 Planctomycetaceae bacterium | reverse complement strand
TTGATTGGGTATGACATTGACCCAATAGGTGAGATGTCGTTTAACCAACCAGATCGCGAGACCACATTTTCAGACTTGCCGAAGTCTATTCAGTATTTTTTGCCAGGGGCAGCAACAATTGGTATTGGATCTCTTCTTGTCGTTATTGCTTGGGATCAAATCAAGTGGTTGCGGAGAACGCGTGTCCCTGGCCCCCTTGTTGCAGTAATTGGGGGCACTGCCGTAAATGTCCTGCTCAAGCGTATGGGTAGTCCATGGGCTATTGGTCCTACTCATCTTGTTTCTGTTCCATTACCTAATGGTCCAGAAGGATTAATGGGCCTTATAACATTCCCCGATTTTTCATCCCTCGCTGATTCCAGGGTCTACATCTCCGCTGCAACAATTGGAATCATTGCGAGTCTCGAGTCACTTCTGGCGATTGAAGCAGTTGACAAAATTGATCCGCGACAGCAGCGCACCCCTCGAAATCGAGAGCTTTTGGCACAAGGTGCGGGAAATGTAATTTGTGGTTTGCTAGGCGGGTTGCCCGTGAGTGCAGCAGTGATTCGCGGAACTGCGAATGTCAATGCTGGGGCGCGGACGCGATTCGCGACTGTGTCGCACGGTCTTTTGTTGTTGACATGCATCCTCCTTTTTCCTGCCTGGTTGAATGAAATACCTTTGGCAACACTCGCCGCCATTTTGATAAAAACAGGCTACCGGTTGACAAACCCAAAGAGGTACTACCAGCTGTGGCAAGAAGGGTACTCTCAGTTCGTACCATTCGTTGCAACAGTCCTTGCAATCGTTCTCACGGATCTTTTAGTAGGGATTGGCATTGGGCTTACCTGCAGTATTATTTTTATCTTGCACTCTAACTATCGGCGGCCACTTACTAAAAAATTGGAGCGGCATGCATCAGGAAATATTATCCGCGTTGAATTGGCAAACCAGGTGACGTTCTTCAATCGTGCCGCTTTGCAGTCGGTTTTGTACGATGTCCCACCAGGAGGAACACTGTTAATCGATGCTTCGAATGCAGACTACATCGATCCTGACGTGATTGATTTATTGTCTGACTTTCAGAAAACAGGGGCGCCCGCTCGATGGGTCCAATTGAGTCTAGTTGGCTTTGGTGAACGGTACCCAAGCCTTCATGATGAAATACGATTCGTTGAGCATTCAAGCCATGAAGTGCAGCAGTCTACGAGTCCTGCGGAGGTGCTGGCAATGTTACTAGAGGGCAATAGTCGCTTTCGTGTAGGAGAGCCACTCAAGAGGAATATGGAGAGGCAAAGGGCTGCAACTGCGACTGGGCAGCACCCTCTTGCGGTGATTTTAAGTTGTATTGATTCACGTTCGCCTCCTGAAGCAATTTTTGACCTCGGTCTTGGCGATGTTCTTACTGTTCGTGTGGCAGGTAATATCACAACCGAGGAGGTAATCGGTAGTATTGAGTTTGCCGCGATCGTCGCTGGAGCAAAATTAGTGGTAGTTGTCGGGCATACGAGGTGTGGCGCGATTGAGTCATCCGTGACGAATTACTGCTGCCCCGATCAATCGCTCGTTCCAGAATGCGTGCATGCCAGAGGCATTCTTCAGGAGGTGGCAAAGGTTGTGGACGAGGACGACTGTCGTGGTGTTGCGGGTTCGATGATCGAAGCACAACAAGAGATCATTGATTCAGTTGCACGACGTAATGTTGTTCGGGTTGTTTGGAAACTGCTCGACGGGAGTAAGGCACTTGCAAGTCAGGTACAAGAGCAGCGGCTTGGTGTTGTTGGGATAATGTATGACGTAGTCAGCGGTGAGGCGCACGTTATTGATGAGACGCGTCATGGCGTCTAGCTTACCGTTTCTTTTTTCGATAAACATTTGGGCGGACGTCGAGCTCAAGATCTGCAATATCATTGCGATCAATATGCTCCCAGGCAATTGCGCCCATCGCAGCGTTATCGGTGCAAAGGTCGGTTGGAGGAATAAGAATTGTCACATGATGACGTTGCTCTAATTCTTCAAGCGCACTCCGCAGTGCCTTGTTTGCTGTTACTCCACCTCCAACAGCGACAACATGGTAGCCGGTCTTTTGGATGGCTAAACCCACTTTAGCCACGACAGAGTCGACAGCTGCTTGCTGAAAAGAAGCCGCAAGATCAGCGCGTTCCTTGTCCGTTAAAGTGCGTGCATGCAGATCACCGGGGGGCCATATTTGATAACGAACGGCCGTTTTGAGGCCACTGAAACTAAAATCAAGGCGAGAGGAGTCATTCGCAAGTGGCCGCGGGAATCGGTGAGAATGTGGATTTCCATGTTCCGCCAATTTCTCAATCTGTGGTCCGCCAGGATATCCAAGTCCAAGCAGGCTTGCGACTTTATCGAAAGCTTCGCCAATGGCATCATCGATAGTGCCCCCGAGAGCCTGGAGAGTGATTGGACTATGCAATTGAAAGAGCGAGGTATGGCCTCCACTGGCTACGAGTCCGATCGCAGGGTACTTCAGTTCTTCGCCGAATGCCAAACGGCATGCGTAGAGGTGTGCAGCAAGATGATCATATCCAATGAGCGGTACCTGCAGCGACGAAGCTATCGCTTTCGCAGCCGAAAGACCAATAAGAAGGGAGCCGATCAGCCCTGGACGAATAGCCACTGCAACTGCTTTGATTTGCGATTGTTGAATACCAGCCTTATCAGTTGCCTGATGAATAACCGGTATAATTCGTTCAACATGTGCACGTGAAGCAATTTCTGGTACGACCCCTCTCCATCGAGCGTGGAGCTCATCTTGGCTCGCTACAACGCTAGAAAGAATTTGTCTCTCTGGTGAAATGATTGCGGCAGCTGTTTCATCGCAGGTTGTCTCGATAGCGAGAAGTGGCATGAACTAAGTTTATCCGATTAGTTTGCCCGTACCAGCTGACTTGAGTTGATGACAGCGAATCAGTATCAATAGTCATACCACATGCCAATACCAGCACGATTCTGGTTCAATGCGGTAATTTTCCCCGTCGTGGGATTGGTCTCTGTAAATTCATACTGTGGGTCAGAGCCATAAAGATATTCAAAGCCAATCCTTAGTAATTTTTCACTTTGATAGCCTCGCCATGCCCATCCAACTTGAGCACAGACGTTGCCTCCCCAGTTGAGCTCTTGGCGAGTCATCCCATTTACGGCAAAGAATGGTGCTCCTCGAATGCCCGTTGGTCTAGCCTGAATTAATTCGGTACCAAATTGGAATTCCCACGGTTTCGATCCGCCAGCATTGAAGAAGGACCAGCCCACTTCACCATAAAGCCGTAGCCAGTCATACATGTAGTAGGAATTGCCAAAGACAATGACATCACGAACGTAGTTCACTCGTTTGAAGGTCGGATATCGTATGTAGAATTCATCGCCGATATGCGCACTATTGTGGTAGTACGCAAGCTTTGTCTGCCAGCGGCCAATTCCGTAGACCAATGGGATACCAAAGCGGTAGTCAGCGGACCGAAGGTCGCGATCATCTCCGGGGTCCAGCCTTACGAAGGCTGCTCCTTCTAACTGCATCTCGAAACCTTGTGGGTGCAATTCCGTATTGGATCCGTAACGAA
>DONH01000052.1 GCA_003509235.1 Planctomycetaceae bacterium | reverse complement strand
GATTGGGGTGTAGCTAAAGTATGGGGTCAGCCGGATGATGGATCTGGTCGTCCACAAGTCATTCAACAAGAGGAGGCAGACCAGTCCCTAACCATGGCAGGAGATCGACCGGGTACGCCGCTCTATATGTCGCCTGAACAAGTGAATACGAATCGGGCAACAATCGATGAACGAAGTGATATTTTCAGCATGGGTGTCGTGCTATACGAGGCAATTGCTCTTCGGGAGCCATTTCGGGGTCGTGTGATTCAAGAAACATTTGAGAATATTATTCACAATGACCCGTGCCCACCATCAACGCTTGCTCCTGAAAAAAACATCCCAAAAGAACTCGATGACATTGTCATGAAAGCGCTTGAGAAAAAACCAGCAAACCGATTCCAAACAATTCAGGAGATGCTTGATACAGTGCGACTTCTTGACTCAGCGTACACACTTCAGGTGCTTCGTAAGCTTGAAAATCAGAACTAGTAAAAGAAAGGGTCTCCCGAAATAAATTTCCGGAAGACCCTTTATCGTGTGAAACAAAATGTCTTGAGAGTCAGACTGCAGCTCCGGCAGCACCTTTGACAGTCTTGATAATTGCAGCAGCGACCTTGTAAGGGTCAGCATTCGAAGCAGGTCGGCGATCTTCAAGACGGCCTTTCCAGCCATCATCAATCGTGCCAACGGGAATACGAATGGATGCACCACGGTCAGAAACACCGTAACTAAACTGGTCAATGCTTTGCGTCTCGTGTTGACCGGTCAAGCGTTGGTCGTTGTCGGCACCATAAACGGAAATATGCCGTTCAACAACACCACCAAAACCTTCACAAATAGTGGTGAAGACTTCTTTATCACCACATGTACGCATCAATTCATTTGAGAAGTTTGCATGCATACCAGACCCATTCCAGTCAGTTTTGCCAAGTGGTTTCGGATGCCAATCAATTGCATAGCCATATTTTTCGCCAATGCGTTCAAGCAGGTACCGAGCAACCCATATTTCATCACCAGCCCGTTTCGCACCCTTGGCAAAAACCTGGAATTCCCATTGGCCAGCAGCTACTTCAGCGTTGATTCCTTCAACGTTGATTCCGGCTTCAAGGCAGGCGTCAAGGTGTTCATCGACACAGTCTCTGCCGTGGGCATTCGATGCACCGACGGAACAGTAGTATGGCCCCTGCGGAGCAGGATAACCCCCGAGTGGAAACCCTGGTGGGTTATTGTTCGCTGTACACCACAGGAAGTACTCTTGCTCAAAACCAAACCAGAAGTCTTCGTCATCCTCCTCAATGGTCGCCCGGCCATTCGACTCGTGAGGTGAGCCATCAGCATTGAGCACCTCGGTCATGACGAGGTATCCATTCTTTCGGCCCGGATCTGGGAAAACGGCTACTGGTTTTAAAAGACAGTCAGAATCACCGCCAGTTGCCTGTTCAGTGCTACTGCCATCAAAAGACCACATTGGGCACTCTTCAAGAGTGCCACCAAAATCTGACTCAATCCGAGTCTTCGATCGAAGGCTTTGCGTTGGCTTATAACCATCAAGCCAGATGTATTCCAGTTTGGATTTCGTGCTCATAACTGAAGTTCGTCCTTAGTTTTGAGGGGGATGAGAAAACATTGAAGCCTGTCGACTGCAGGACGACGCGACATCGATCTGCATCTCCGGCAGGGCCGAGAATAGCCGAGGAGTTCCGTTTGGATGCAGCCGCCTGTTCGGTGTCGAAAATGGTCACAGACCAAAACAGTAAAGCAGCAAATGACATGCCATCCGGAAACATAAGGACTTATTTTAAAAACTGGGCTTCCTTCTGCAACTCACCTGTGCTGGACGCCCGAAAAGTTGGCATTCCTTGAGTCCATTGCTAAAAAAGATAGCAAATCTTATCTCATTCTATAAGGAGTTGGATGGAATCAGTTGCTGAATTGGCTTCGCATGTACTGTTGGTAATCGCCACTCGCAATCAACACGCCGGTCTCTGCTCGACCACAAAACAGGTAGATCCAAGCAGCAATCGACGTGCCAGCAGATATTCGAGCAGAGGTAATTGAACGAATAAAGAGGGGTGAACTGCCGTTGCACTCCTCATACGCATCCAGAAGACGTAGTTGTTCATCGCTGCTAAGAAGGAGGAGGTCTCCGAACACAAGTCCCTTTCCATTTGTAACCCCAGGATACGCACCAAAGTCATATAACTTGCCCTGAACAGTAGCCGATCCAACTATTTGAAGCGCGGCAATAAGGGCTTGTGTTTCACCACGTGCTAATTGTGGCCGAAGTGTCCCATAAACAAAAAGGTGTTGAGGCATCATCTTGTATCAAATGAAAAGAGCGCTAAGACTACGCTAGGAGGATGTATTCATATCGGGACTTTATTAAATCAACTGCTTCTGCAGAGCAACTCAATATCCTCTGACTCTCTGTGGTAGAAATAGAGTTGCTTGGATGGCTTTTTCTGGAGTATGTCTTTGACTTGAATTCAGTCAAGTATGCTCCTCTCGTTCGAAGTGTAGTGTAAGGTTGGCGAAGACAATGTACGACTTGAAATGTGGCCGCTATCGACACTACAAGGGAAATCACTACGTCGTACTTGGTGTTGCTTCACATAGCGAAACCCTTGAAAAACTTGTTGTGTATCGAGCCGATTATGGAGATCGAGGGCTCTGGGTTCGACCCCTGGCAATGTTTTTGGAAACGGTTGAGATATCTGGTGAGCCCAAGGCACGTTTTGAGTTTTTGGATGAATAATCGAATTGGTGGATTTTTTGATCCCTTTTAGACCAGAATAACACGACAGAAGCTTCAACTCCTCCTCAGGCCTCAAATCTTGGTCAGGGAGCATCATTCGTTCCTTTTGTAACTCATTGTTTTAAGAAAATATTGTGTCGATAAAAAAAAAGTCTGATGCAGGATGGTGCTTTGATAATTCTTTTGCACACCTTCCAGAAGTTTTCTTCTCTCCTACAAAGCCCGAGCCGGTACGACATGCTGGGCAGATTCTTTTGAACGAAACGGTGGCCAAGGATCTTGGCCTCAATATCGAGATTCTTCGTTTAGACGGTCCGCAGATCTTTGCAGGCAATGAAACACCGTCTGGGGCAATACCAATAGCTCAGGCATATGCCGGGCATCAGTTTGGGCACTTTACGAATCTCGGTGATGGCCGGGCCATTTTGCTCGGTGAGCATCTGACTCCTGACAAGCAACGAGTAGATGTTCAACTCAAGGGATCGGGCCGTACACCTTATTCGCGCAGTGGTGATGGTCGAGCAGCACTCGGTCCAATGATCCGAGAATACATCATCAGTGAAGGCATGGAGTCGTTAGGTATACCAACGACACGAAGCTTGTCGGTTACAGCGACTGGTGAAAGCGTATTGAGAAGTACTCCATTGCCAGGAGCAATTCTGACAAGGATAGCAAAGAGTCATATTCGTGTTGGTACATTCCAATATGCTGCCGCATTGGGTGATAAGGAGAATCTCTCACAGCTGCTTGCTTACACAGTTGATCGGCATTATCCAGACTTACGGAACTCAGATGATTTGCCCTTTGCGTTTTTTCAGGCGGTGCTTGATCGACAGGCAGATCTGGTGTCGCGGTGGATGCTTGTCGGTTTTGTGCATGGTGTAATGAATACTGACAACGTTTCGATTGCTGGCGAAACCATCGATTATGGGCCTTGTGCATTTCTTGATGTCTATCATCCGGAGACGGTGTTTAGCTCAATCGATCATCAAGGTCGATATGCCTTCCAGAACCAGCCATCGATTACCCAGTGGAACTTGGCACGGTTAGCAGAAAGCCTCGTGCAGGTAGTGCCGGGAAATCCAGAGGACGCGGTTGGAAAGTTTGTTGAAATTCTGGAAACGTTCCCCTCGTGCTATGAGAAGTATTTTCAGATTGGCGCAAATGCAAAGCTTGGTCTTACAACTCTGGAGAAAGAAGACTCTTTCATCTACAGCGACTTACTCAAAATCATGGAAGAGTCCCAATTAGATTTCACGGAAACATTCGTCACATTAGCTAATAGACTCGAGCAATCTGAGGTAGATCCAGAGATTTCCAAGGTTGCCGGATTGAGTGATTGGATCGAGCGATGGTCGCAACGGATCGCTCGGGAGCCTGGTTCTGTAGAAGATGGTGCCAAACGGATGCGAGCAGTGAACCCAGTGATTATCCCGAGAAATTTGAAAGTTGAAGAAGCCCTTGTCGCGGCAGAATCAGGAGACCTTGAGCCAACACATCGTTTGCTTGAGGTACTCAAATCACCTTTTTTAAAAACAAAAGAAAATGAGCCGTATCAAAAAGGGGCGTTACCCGGAAGCCAGCCGTACTGTACGTTTTGCGGGACGTAGTGGTTGTTAAACGTCACCTTGTCATTTTGAGAAAATCCCAATTAGGATTTATTGAGTCACCCAAATTAAGTCTTCAGGCAGGCGTATGTTTCCAAAAAAATTTTATGGGCTTGTGTTTTCTTTTGTGATGTCTGTTCTGATGTCTGGTCTCATGTCACTGGTGATAACTCTGCTTCATGTCGGCATCAGGCCCGGAGTTGTTATAGATTGGTTCAAGGCGTGGGGGATTTCATGGATTATTGCCTGGCCGACAATTATGATTGTGTCTCCACTTGTGAATAGAATTGTTTCGCTGTTGGTGATGACTTCAAAAGAGGATTGAATACCACACTGCACGATAGAGAAAAATACGTGTTATGTTTACTTCATGTCATCTCTGCGTCGGTGACGAACAATTTCTCCTTCAACCATATAAATAACATCCTCTGCAATATTCGTTGCCATATCGGCTATCCGCTCAAGATGTTTCGATACAGAATTAATTTGAAGCAGGCTTTCCACTTTTTCTGGATTTTTCTGAATTTGCTGTATGACTAATTTGCGAACTGCCTGTCGACCAGCATCAACTTCATCGTCTTCTTCTCGTACCCGTCTTGCTAAGTCTGGATCGGCCTTCACCACAGCATCGAGGCTGTTTTTCACCATCTCTTCGGCCTGCTCGGCCATACTAGAAATTTCTTCAGGTAGCTTGAACGGGCCTGTGGTTGTGAGTTGAGAGACAGTTTTTGCAATGTTGCTCGCAAGATCCCCAATTCTTTCCAAGTCGTTGTTGATTTTTAATGCTGCAACAACAAACCGTAGATCAGCCGCTACGGGTTGATATAACGCAAGGACTTTCAGACACTCTTCTTCCAATTCGACCTCAAGACGATCGATCTCTGCGTCATTTGCAATCACTCTTTGGGCAAGGGCTATATCTTGTTTGAAAAGCGCAATATTAGAACGACTAATGGATTCTTCAACAATTGTTCCAAAGCGGAGAATTGAATCTTTGAGTTGGGCAATCTGATGTTCAATGTGACGTGTCATGACGGAACAACCCAGCCGGGTAGTGTTAAATGTTTCTGTAAATTATCCGAACCGACCAGTGACGTAGGATTCAGTCTCCTGTA
>DONH01000234.1 GCA_003509235.1 Planctomycetaceae bacterium | reverse complement strand
GGCATGGGCGGCGGCATGGGCATGTGTTGGGTTGCTCGCGAAGTTTACGGCCCAGAAAATCCAAAATGGCTACAATTTCGGTCTTGGTTACTTTGCGAAGCCCCACCTTGGTTCATCAATCTCTACCGAATACATGGGGAGAATTTTGCAGAGTGGATTCACGACAAACCGATTTTAAAAAATTGCCTTAAAATCTTAATGGATAAGGCTATAAAGTAATGCCAAGTTTTGGGCTAATCCTCGTGGCGGCCGGCAAGAGTAGTCGCTTTAATGACACTAATTACAAAAAGCCCTTTGCTCCACTGGCTGGACGTTCTGTTTGGTTACACGCCGCAGAGAAATTCCTCGACCGCGATGATGTGAAACAGGTTGTCATCGTCATTGCACCGGAGGACCATGAGTACTTCATGGATAAATTCGGTGCTGATGTTGCATTCCAAGGCATCAAAGTAGCTAAGGGTGGTAAGCACAGATCGGACTCTGTCTTCAATGGATTCAATGCATTGAAGACAGAAATTGAATTTGTTGCAATTCATGATGCCGCGCGGCCGTGCCTTGCTACTCGATGGATCGATGATGTATTTAAGACAGCTGTTAAGACGGGTGCTGCTATTTCGGCAACGCCTGTTGTAAGCACGCTCAAGCGGACTGACGAGCAGCAGTGCATCGAAGATACGGTTGACAGAACAGATCTTTGGGAAGCTCAGACCCCACAAGTATTCAGTCGTGCATTACTTGCCGACGCCTTTGAAAAAGACACACAGCGAACCGCTACTGACGAAGCTCAAATGGCCGAGGCCGCAGGGCACACTGTAACCGTGGTACGTGGCTCACCAATGAATCTAAAAATCACCTCAAAAGAAGACCTTCGTCTCGCTGAACAGATTTTAAAGGTATTGCCGAAGCCGAGCCTCAACAACCACGCTCATCCCTTTTCTGGGAGTGACATTTGGCGGTAGCCCAAAACCCACCAATCAAGGCCTATGTCCAAAAACCTTATAACTGATTTCACCGAACGCGGGTTAGTACACCAAACTACAGATACCAACAGCCTGCACGACTGGCTCGCAACACCCGGAAGGCGGATCTACGCCGGGTTTGACCCGAGTGCAGACAGTCTTCATGTTGGACACCTTGTCGCTATTATTCTCCTGAGACGAGTGGCTCGTGCAGGACACGAACCGATTGCCCTCATTGGCGGAGCTACAGGTATGATTGGTGATCCGAGCGGGCGAAGTGAAGAGCGAAATCTTCTCTCACATGAGGCACTCGCTGCGAATATCACATCAGTTGGGAATCAGATAAAGAGTCTCTTGGAATCTACCAATCAGAAGATCCATATTGTCAACAATGCTGATTGGATGCGGGGCGTAGGGTATCTGGAATTCCTTCGTGATGTTGGCAAGCATGTACCACTTTCCCAAATGCTTGCAAAAGATTCAGTAAAAAGCCGCCTCGAACGTGAAGGTGGCCTGTCGTACACCGAATTTAGCTACATGCTTCTTCAGTCGTGGGACTTCGTACACCTGGCAGACGAATACGACTGTTGTGTCCAAATTGGAGGGAGTGACCAATGGGGCAATATCACTGCTGGCATTGAACTTGGGAGACGATTACGTGGCCTCGATCTTCATGGTATTACATGCCCGCTTTTGACCAAGGCTGACGGTTCGAAAATGGGCAAAACTGCAAGCGGTGCCGTATGGTTAGACCCCTTACGAACGAGCCCATACCGTTTCTACCAGTACTGGATGAACCTCAGCGACAGTGATGCTCAGACATGTTTACTCAGGCTCACCGAACTGCCACTCGAAGAATGTGAGTCACTCATACGAGAACAGGAGACACATGCTGCTGGTCGAGCGATACAGCGACGGCTCGCAGAAGAACTCACTCAACTTGTCCACGGTCCCGATGGTCTCCATACAGCGCAACAGGCTACTGCTGCTTTTTTTGGAGCAGCGATCGACAACCTCACCGACGAAGCGTTAACTGAAATTTTTGCTGACGTTCCAAGCCAACAATTTTCCTTCGAGACGCTCTCTGGTGAAGGGCTTCTTCTTGTAGAGGTGATGACAGCCACAAAGCTTGCCGCAAGCCGGTCAGCGGCTCGTCGCACGATCGAACAAGGTGGAGCGTACATAAATAACGTCAGAGTATCCGATTCAGCGCATCGCATCACCACTACCGATTTGGCTGGAAGAACAGCTCTCGTATTGCGATCTGGAAAGAAATCATATGCCCTCGCACGATTCGAATGAAAAGCAGTTCAGGCAGACACCTAATAGATCTAACGGATGAACGAGATACACATAAATACAAGGAGCCTCTCCTGATATCATCAAAAAAGCTCGCCATACTCATTACGGCGACACTTCTGACAGGTTCTCTCATGGATGTCATTCGCGGCGAAGTACCCAAATCGGCGAATGAAAAAGTCTCATTGAAAGACCGACTCGTCACCGGCTTACGTGCAACACGACCCGAAGACATCGAGTATTGCGAACGAGTTGCGAATGCCACCCGGACAGGGAAACTGCCGACAAAAATTGTTAACTCAACATACTTTTGGGCCACTGCAAAAAAGGTGGACTACCCACTCCCTGCTTTCGCAAAAGCTCTTGAACTGCAATGCCAGAGGCTTGGTATTAGTTGGTAGGTACACCACGAGTTTGATCATTGACATGCTGCTCTTGAATGGGCAGCTTTATCACAACATAGTTTGAATTTCTGTACGACGTCTTTGGTGTTCGAGGCATGGCAACAAAACTTTGTAGTGGTGCAACAACATAGCTAGCACCATAGACATCTGCCACCTGGTTCAGCCGCGACACACCTAAAACACATGTGCTTCGAGCCATGTTTTTAAGTGTCCCATCATAGGAGAAGCAGTCAATGATTCGCTGTCGCCATTCTAGAATTGAAACAGGGTCTTGTGGCACATTTTTCCACGCAACAACCTCTGGCCGTTGAGCCCGCCAGAGAAAACTTGATGCACCGCGTGGCGTTAGAAAACAGTCCGTCGGGGACGTCTCTTCTTGAATCCACTGACACACATTTTCCCATGAATTAGCGTCAATGAGTTTATCACCTCGCGAAATACAATCCTCGGTAAGCAACGGCCAATGCTTTGATTGAATAAACGAATCATAAGTGAAAAAAACAAGGACTACGGCAACTAAACAAGTTTTTCTCAACGTCCGTTGATCGCTCGATTCAAGTAATGGTCTTGATAGAAGAAACTGAGTGAGCAGGACACAAAGGCCTAGAGGAAGAAGACCATCCGCGAGGCGAAACCAATAAAAACGCAGCATTCCGTAAACGAAGGACGGAGCAAGTGATTCAAACAAACTCATTACAAATCCTATAGAGGACAGCAGTGCTGCCGCCAAAACAATCATCAGACCTCGTGACCGCTTTGCCTCATAAGGCAAGGCTGCATAAAGACACCCACAGAACATGATCGCGAGTAAATGCCTGGAAACGAGCACCTCGTGAAACGATCGAGGAAGAAGATGGTGTGGCAATCGATCAACCACATAAACCGCGGCCGCCTGATTACGAACACCCGCAGACACTCCAAAGGAGATTTGCAAGGCTGGCCATAAGCCAATAGACGCCAGGCATACGCCTCCAGTGACACACGCAAAAACGAGTGGATGAAAGAAACCGATTCGTGTCTGCTTTCTCACGATTTGGCTGATAGCTATGAGGCCAATGAGGATCATCATCCATCCACCCACTAATGGATGAAACGCCGTCGCCACTCCACTCAACAGCCATGCAAAAGCCCAGCGACCACGAACAGCCTCACCCCAGGCAACCAGAACAAGAGCCCATGCAAAAACTTTTGCCTCACACCCTCCAATCAGCCATTCGCCCGCCATCGTGGTGTAGCGGGCCGCTAACGAGAAGATGGCCGCCGCAAACAGACGATGCATACGAGAGGGTAGAAGAGGCCACACTGCATGCCGAAATCCTACTGCTAATGCTAACCAGCCAGCCCATCGTCCCACCCAAACTGCTGTAGAAAGCGAAACAGACGCCGCGAGAGGACCAAGAAGATAAAAAAAGAGTCCGTGCGCCTCTCCTGAATTGAGAAAAAAATCATTTCCACACCATTCCGGATTGAACGAGTGGCGAGCTTTTGCCAGATAATATCCTTCATTTACATCAGGTGCTGGCCATGCTCCAGCCATCGCAAATATTGCTGTGAAAACCCCCACCTCAACTACAGCAAAAAGTAATGACCTCGTGTTCTGGTCGCGAGTTTCTTTTCCTTTCATAAAAAGTCACCCTCAACCTTGTGGTGTTGTGTTAACAAAAAATCCTACAGTCAATATGGCAGCGAGTACGTTACGCTTAGAAGCATATAGTTTTGTATCTTCCTCGCTCGTGAGTACAAGCAGATGACTGAAAAGACGACGCTCCGTCCCACCGGCCAGAGTGGCAAGAACCTCCGCACTCTACTTGAAGACCGTCCTATCACGATTATGGGAGCACCATTTCCATTGGCGGCAAGAGAAATTGAGCGTCAGGGGTTTCCAGCAGTGTATCTTTCCGGGGCCGCACTCTCAGCCGGACTGCTAGGGATTCCCGACATTGGCCTTATCCCCTTCGAAATATTAGAGCAACAAACATTTCAGCTCGCGAAAACTGTCACCATTCCTGTCATAGTTGATGCTGATACAGGCTACGGTGACGGCGATATGATTAAAAAAAACATCTCTCGGCTCGAAGCTGTAGGGGCAGCTGCCATCCAGATTGAGGATCAAACAGCTGATAGACGATGCGGGCATCTTAATGACAAGCAAGTCATTCCACAAAGTGAAATGACTGAAAAAATTCATGCTGCCTGTGAAGGCAGGCAGTCAGCAGACACAATCGTCATTGCTCGCACTGACGTTCGTGGCGTCACTTCCATGAAGGACTGCCTTTCCCGAATGGAGGCATACCATGGCGCTGGGGCTGATTGGATCTTCCCTGAGGCCTTGCATAGCAAAGAAGAGTTTTCTGAAGCAGGACAACTCCTCAAAAGCCTCAAGATACCAGGACTCGCAAACATGACAGAGTTTGGACAGAGCCCTCTTTTATCCCGTGACGAACTCAAAAATCTTGGCTTTGCAGCTGTACTCTACCCGGTCACACTTCTTCGGCTTGCGATGAAAGCAATTGAGGTTGGTCTCGATGTTCTTGCGGATGAAGAATGCCAAGAGTCACTTCTTGAATTAATGCAAACTCGAGACGAACTCTACGACCTACTCGACTACGACCCTCCCCAACCAAGCAAAAGCCGACCCCCTGGCATGACTCACTAACTCCAACCACCTCACCGTCTCCTGCAATTCGATATAGCTAAGAAGCCACACCATTTTTGTCTCACACCTCAAACATGCCCCATGCCTCATCCATCATCTAACCAAAAAGACACTGAGAGTGGGCTCGCCGGCATCATGGCAGGCCATACCAACATCTGCTCGCTTGACGAAACCCTGCGATACCGAGGGTACGCCGTCTCAGACCTCGTGCAATGTAGCTTCGAAGAAATTGCGCACCTCTTGTTATGGGGCGATCTTCCTACAGCAACTCAGCTCGAAGCTTTTACTGGGCGGATCCAACATGCTGCGCAGTCAATACCCCAAACCGTTGTCTGTTGCTTTCAAGGACTCGCCGAGACTTCACCCCAAACCTCAATTATGGATGTGCTTCGAACTGGCGTGAGCCTCTTAGGCCAACTTGAATGTGATAATGGCCCTAAGGAATCGCCTCGTGCTCATGATCTTTCCCAAGAGCGCATGAAGGCTGAACAACTACTGGGCCAAGTCCCCGCTTTATTGGCTACATGGATTGACTGTCTCCGTGGTGAATCGCCCTCTCGCTGGCCTAACAAACCACTAGCACCTGCACTCTTAGAGAAGTTATGCCACACCAAGGCTTCCAACATCGCAACAACCGTTTTCAATACAACGTTAATTTTATACGCCGAGCATGAATTCAATGCATCGACGTTTGTAGCTCGTACCGTTACCTCTACTGGGTCTGATATGCACTCCGGGGTAACTGCAGCCATTGGAACACTTAAGGGCCCCCTTCATGGCGGAGCAAATGAAAAAGTTCTCCATCAACTTATGGACATTGGTGTGCCTGAAAACATCGAGCCATGGCTTGCCCGAAAACTGAACGACCATGAGGTCGTCATGGGGTTCGGACATCGTATCTACAAAACGGGTGATATCCGGGCGGATCTTTTGGGCGACGCATGCCATCGCCTTATCTACAGTGATTCAACGTACGAAAAGCACCAGAAGCTTGAAAAGCTCGCATACAAGCTGGAACAACTGCTGTTCGAGAAAAAAGAACTCAGGCCGAACCTCGATTGGCCGGCTGCCCGCGTCTATCACGCCCTCGGGCTGCCTATTAATCTTTTCACACCGCTCTTTGTTGTTGCACGCGTGAGTGGATGGACATCACATATAATTGAGCAAATGGGCAACAATCGCCTGATCCGACCCTTGGCAAAATATGTTGGCCAGGCGCCGCGACCGTACGTGTCCATAGAAGATCGCTAGAAATCAATGAGTTCTACCGAAGGCTCACTGACTGAACCTGAGAGGGACTGCGACGTGCTGAAGCTCCATCCGCTGGCACCCCATCAACCATGGCCTGCACTGTAACCACGGGTACGGCACCATCACCTAAGTCGGTTGTTATTGTCAGCTCCCGTTCAACTTGTCCACCAACATCCCCAGCCTGAAATGTCACGGGTAAAATATGAACCTTTGCAGGAGTTTCTTTCGCCGGACAACTCAGACAACCATCATTACAGACAATCCCGGTAACGCAGAACGGTCTGTTAGCCCGCACGACAATATTTTTTGTGACACTTCCTCCGGGCAAGACATTCCCAAGTGCAAGGAGTTGGGGGCTTACAGTCACCTCAGCTACAACGCGTCCTTCAACATCCATCGGAATCTGTGAAGCTCTCGGATCGTCTGTGACGAGAATCAACTGGTCGTTGATGTAGCCAGCAGGGGCATCTGGCTTGAGTCGAAGTGTTAAGTCGTATGCAGATTGGGAACCTGTATGTTGAGGCTTAGAAAGCAGTACTTCAAAATTGACATTCGCACTCCTGACATCAGTTATCTCCCACGGAGTCGAACCCATGTGTGTCACGCGGACGACTTGCTCTGCGCCTCGTCCAAGGTCAACATTTCCGAGATTGACTGACGCTGGTTCAAATGTAACGTCTCCCCGTATATTTCCTGCAACTCGCAGCTGCACTTCTGCATAGAACGGTTGATCGAACGTAACAGTGAGAGTTGCACCATGTTGGCCAAGAAAAGTCCTTGTGTTGAATGCCGCGACTATTTCCCCGGTTTCATGGGTTTCAATCAATTTTTTTGTGATCGCTGGTTGGGTGCAACCGCAACTGGTACGGACACTACTAACGTGAACATCCTCCTCATATAAATTTCGATAAATAAATCGAAATTCTGTTTTTGACCCTTTCGCCACTGTACCGAAATTATGACTTGTTACTGAGAACATCTTCTCGGCCCATTCCTGAGCTGAGGCTGGAACCGCCAATAAGGCAGTTCCGAGCAGTACGATGGGTACGAGGAAAGATACTCCTCCAGGTTGGCGCACTTTAAGCGGTGGTAATCCAATAAATAATGGCTGTCGAAACATCGCGCTACCACGTGAAACAAACGTTATCAATACAAGATGCCATCTCGTTATAAGAAAGAGTACGGGCTTCATATTCACACCGTCAAATCAAAAAGGTTTTTGGGACTTGGAACTGTAGTCGAAGTGCATCCGAAGATTAAACCGATTATGAATTAAAA
Organism: Planctomycetaceae bacterium; assembly: GCA_003509235.1. GTDB lineage: Bacteria > Planctomycetota > Planctomycetia > Pirellulales > UBA1268 > UBA1268. Next base: position 2,247 of record DONH01000234.1, on the reverse strand, counting down.
CACCGACTTTCTCATCTATTTTCTGATAGAAAATCCATTTTTTCAACCATTTACGTCGGCAAAACCGACACAAATGGGTAAGTTTCCACCCCAATAACAGAGACCGACGTATACTGGTCAATAGAGTCGATTTTGGTGGTTAGGCGAAAAGGCTTTTCCACTACAATTGACTTAAACTTGAGGAAATGAAAAATATTTTGTTTCTCTGAAAGTGTCTTTTTTCCCTTTTGATATGGGGGGCGTACTGGTTTCGACCGGATTGTAGGAGGTTCAGATCGCGTGTCGTGGTTGGTCGGCAGGCCACGCTAAAAGTCGACCACAGCTTCAATTGCCGAAGCTCAGTTTTCTCTGGCAGCTTAGTTAAGTTGCTCCGAGCGATGGCCCTAGTCGGAAGGGCCTACCAATCGGTCGCCAAATCCGACTCGTCCTGTTTCATCGCCTAGTACGGGCAGGACTAAATTTGTTCCGGGCTGGTGAAGGCAACACCCTGTCGGCCGGGGGTGTCTTCATGAGATTTAAGTTGACCGAATACACACGTAGAAGTTTGTTCTGAAACGTCACGGGACGCGGGTTCGATTCCCGCCGCCTCCATTCGCTAAGGCCGCTTACGAAAATCGTAAGTGGCCTTTTTCTTTTGACTTACGGCAAACATATTCTTATGTATTGACGAAACGGGGGCTTATTGATCTGACGAGCGTTATTTTGATGGCCAAGGATGCGTCATAGAACAATTCAACCGGTAGGTCTGTCAACGAGAGGATGTTGTTCCATCCCCGTAAGGCTGGCAGATAAACCTTCCCAAGAATCACGCCACTCCCGTATTATCTGACCATAATGTGGACAAGACTAAACAGCAGTCATCGCATCTGTCCCTGTGATATTCAAAGTAGGTTGAGGAAACAAAGGTGACGAACACACTTCTTTTGTGCTACACAAGCAAAGATTTGTGAGGGATGAAATCGTTTTCCAACTTGAATTCTAAAGATATTAAAAAACCGTTTGGTACCGCACACGACCAAAGAAAGTGACACAACTCGATGCCTGATACGTCGCCGATAGCTATCGTTCTTGCAGCAGGAAAGGGCACTCGCATGAACAGCGACCTGCCCAAGGTATTGCACAAGGCTGCTGGCAAGACTCTGCTTGCATGGGTTCTTGATGCACTGAACGATGCTGGGTGTCACGAACAGATTGTCGTCGTTGGGTATGGTGGAGCGGAGGTACGCGCACATATTGGAACAAGGCCAGGTGTTCAATTCGCTGTTCAGCACAAGCAGCTTGGAACTGGTGACGCCGTCCGAGCCGCAGCTCCGCTAATAGAGCCTATTCTCGCCAAAGGTTCCCATTCTCGACCCGTGGTCATCGTCTGTGGTGACTCACCTTTGTTACGCCCTTCCAGTATCCAACGTTTACTCGAAGCTTTTCAATCTACGGGTGCTGCGTGTCTTCTTGGAACCGCAATCACGGAAGACCCAACCGGATTGGGACGCATAGTGCGAGACACAAACAATCGGTTTGTATGTATCACCGAAGAAAAGGATGCAACTGAAAGCGAGCGGCTCATTCAAGAAGTCAATATGAGTACCTATGTTTTTGCCGCCGACCAGTTACTTAAGGCCTTAAAAAAAATAGATACTGATAACGCCGCTGGCGAGTACTACCTCACCGACTGCCCGAAAGTACTTCTTGACGCAGGTGAACCAGTCGACGCAGTTGCCTGTCTTGACCCAAGTGAATCGCTCTCAGTCAACACGCCACAGCAACTGCAGGCGGTGGCAAAGGCTTTTCAGGCAATGCTGCGATAATTGATCGCCGTTCTTGCGTCCATGAAATCCGTCTTGCCCGCTTGAGAAGGGTAATCCTTGAACATCCTCCTCAATACCTTAAAAGAGTGTAGTAGCGACTCACTCCCCTTCTCTTCTTGCAGCTCCGAGATCACTCATGAATGACTTAAAGATTTTTAGTGGGCTGGCGAACCCTTCTTTAACTCAGGACATCTGCCGTTATCTCAATCTTCCGATGGGAAAAATGTCGATTGGAAGATTTCCAGACAGAGAAATCTCCTGCAAAATTGATGAGGACGTTAGAGGCCGAGACATTTTTATCGTTCAGCCAACATGCCCACCGGTTGATGAACACCTGATGGAACTGCTGGTGATGATCGACAGCTTCAAGCGGGCCAGTTCGTACCGAATTACAGCAGTGATCCCATATTTTGGTTATGCAAGGCAGGATCGAAAAGACGCG
>DONH01000381.1 GCA_003509235.1 Planctomycetaceae bacterium | reverse complement strand
TTAAACATCACCAGGGAGAATACATATGGCTGCCATTGTTTTGAGTTTTGGAGAGGATGTGCAACGTGGAGACAGGTTTGATTGCAGCACCACTCAGGCCGGTAATGTGCAAGCCGTGATTACTTCTCCGGCGCCCCCTTTGAAAGTAGGTGACGTGCTTCAGGCTGGTGAGGGATGTTGTCGTGTCCTCGCTGTTCAGTGGATGCCGGGTGAAGCCGGTATCGCTGGAACTCGTTCCTTTCTGATGGAAGCCCTTGAGGATTGTCAGGCGGGTGAATGGAATTTTTCCTTGTCTTCCAAGCGATACACATTGGCCTGGGTTACTTTGAGTGACAAGGGTGCTGCGGGGAAAAGAGCAGACGAATCTGGCCCGCTGATTGGCGAGATGGTTGCTGAGAAACTTGATCTGGAATGTGTACAGGGTTTTATCATCCCAGATGAGGCCGATCAGTTGAAAGCATTGCTGACTGACCTCGCTCTCACGCAGAAGTTTGATTTGATCATGACAACCGGCGGAACCGGTGTGGGGCCTCGCGACATTACACCAGAAGCAACGTTGGCCGTTATCGAAAAAAGGCTCCCCGGCTATGAGCGGGCCATGACCATGGCAAGCCTGAGTAAGACTCCACACGGGGCCATATCCCGAGCTGTTGCAGGTACAATGGGGCGTTCTGTCATCATTAATATGCCGGGAAGCCCAAAGGCTGTTGCCGAGTGCCTGGAACCGTTGTTGCCTACATTGAAACATACGTTGGAAAAATTGCAGGGCGATCCTTCTGATTGCGCTGAATTACGTGCCTAAGTCCTGATTTTGAGGGTTGCAGAAAAAATCTAGACTTGCTAAAAAAATGGAATTGATTGGTTGCAAGTTCAACTACATTTACAACATACGCTAAGCAGGTTGCTCTATCATGCACAGTAAACGAATCCTGGTTCTTCCGGTTGCCCTTATCATGCTGTTGGTTTTCAGCGGAATGGCTTTGGCACAGGATGCTGATCCCATGCCAGGAAGCGAAACGGAAAAATCGGAAAACATATCCGGTCCATTTGATTTGGAACGGTGTGTTCAGCGGGCATTGGAATTCAATCCCAGAATGAAGGCCATTCGCGCTGAACTGACTGGTTCCGAATTTGGAACTCGCTCTTCCTTCGGTAATTTTCTCCCTTCGGTCAGCGGTAGCTATGGCTACACATACAGCGGACGCAAGAGCCAGTATTCCGACGATCACAATGACTGGGCTGCCACCGTTAACGTGAGCCAGCCTGTTTTCCAAGGGTTCAACTTGCTCGCTACATGGCAGCGTGCCAAGTTGGCGGAAGAGTCTACTGAAGCAAGCCTTCTCAATGTCGAACTGTCGCTCATCTCAAGCGTGCAGTCGAGCTTCCTCTCTTTGCTCAAAGCTCGTGAGGATGTGAAAAGTGCCGAAGATTCAGTTGCTCGACTTGAATCCCAGCTGAAAGTGATCACCGCTTTTTATGATGTCGGCCTGCGTCCCAAGGCAGAAGTCCTTGATGCTGAAGTTGACCTTGCAAACGCGCAGCAGGATTTGCTCACTGCTCGCAATAACGTGTCCATCCAGGAAACACAGCTCAATACCTTGTTGAACATTCCAATGGAAATGAATGTAAATTACGTTGGTGAACTCAAGAAGATTGATTTTGACCTGACTCTGCAAGAGTGCTTGCGACGCGCATATGATGGACGCCCCGACCTTGTGATTGGTCAAAAGAGCGTAGAGATTGCTGAAAAAGACTCGACCATCGCTGCAAGCAGCTTTTACCCGAAAGTGGATGCTGATGTCGATTACGTGAATCGAGGCGTCGATGCCGGACTTGATAGGGGTGGATACAGCCATAGCAGCAGTGAATACTGGACTGCAGGTGTCAATGCCAGCATGACTCTGTTCGAGTGGGGTGCTGACTACTACGACTACAAGAAGACAGAAGAGACTGTGAAAAAGGTTGAAGCTGAACTCGAAGACACGAGACTGAATGCAGGCTTTGAGGTTAAGACCTCCTTGCTGGATATTCAGGAAGCAGCCGACCGTATTACTGTTGCTCGGAAGTCTGTTGCCGCAGCTGAAGAAGCCTACCGTATGGCCGTTGCCCGTTATCAGGCTCAGGTGGGAACCAACACCGATGTGCTGAATGCTCAGTCTCGCCTCACGACTAGTGAAGCGCAGCTCTCGCAGGCTCTGGCTGACTATGGTACCGCCGTATCCGGTCTGTACGTTGCCATGGGTGAAAAAAATCTCGGCCTTATTGCCGACTAGCCATTCAGATGTTCTCGAATAGAAAACGTTCCTGGAAAGCGCAAGGCATGGAATGCGAAGCGTGTGGTCTTGATTTGACTGCGTACAGAGGATGCCAGGAAGTCACCTTACGTTGTCCTCAGTGTGGCAAAGAGTATGATCTGAATACATTTGCCCAACAAATGGATGATGAGTTTGAGGAGGAAATGGGTTTTGTTCCAATGGACAGGATCTGATCTCTCGCTCTCAATGCGTACAATAAGCGCGGCCACCGTTTTTTCGATGGCCGCGTTTCTTTTTCTTGCAGTTTGTGTGGCAGGGGCCCACGCCGCAGAGAATGATTGGCAGCCACTTGTTAAGCGTTTGGTGGATGACGGGTTTGAGCAGGCATATATCGAAAGTGTTTTTTCTGATGAGGAAGTCGTTTATTCGCCGGAAATAATGGCTCGCAAAATGAACTCCCTTGTTGAGATCAAGTTGTCAGCTCGAAAACCATCCAAGGCCCGTCAGCCGGAAGTGATGGATCGGTATCTCAACCCTATTCTCATTACCGGGGCGTATGCTTTTTACCGCGATAATAGAGCCATTTTGGAACGTGTCGGAACGGATTTCGGTGTGCCAGGGGAAATTCTCACAGCATTGATGCTGGTCGAGACCAAGCTTGGCAAACAAGTCGGGCGTCACAAAGGCGTATTGATCCTGGCAAGCATGGCTCTCTCCAGTGACTTCGAGTTGGTTAGTCCACATGTAGCCCGGAAGGATTTGTCTCCGGAAATGATGGATTGGCTTGTTAAGCGGACTGGTGAAAAAGCCGACTGGGGCTATCGTGAATTGAAATCGTTGCTGACTTACGCACTCCAGAGTAGCAGGCCTGTGCAAACCATACCAAGTTCCATGTATGGTGCGATTGGCAAGTGTCAGTTTATTCCTTCAAGCGCACTTCATTATGGGGTAGATGGAACAGGGGATGGAGTGGTCGATCTGTTCGATACGACCGATGCCCTATACAGTATGGCGAACTACGTGAAACTCCATGGCTGGAAAGAAGACCTCAGTTATAAAGAACAACTCAAGGTCATATATCGCTACAACCATTCGGAAAGTTATGCGATGACCATCCTTGCCGTTTCTGAAAAGATCAGAAAGACAAAAGAATTTTTTGAGAACTAATCCCCGTCGACCA
>DONH01000398.1:1562-4828 GCA_003509235.1 Planctomycetaceae bacterium | reverse complement strand
GTGTGGCAGATTAGTGGGCGGAGTTGGGCCAAAAATAAAGACTCGTTATGTATTACGAGTGAAACAACGTTTGGCCTTCTGTTGCCCACTGTTGTCCAATAAACTTTTCTTCGTGTTTTGAGAGGAGAGACTCCTGCCGAGGATATTTTTTTACAAGTGACGGTGATCGTCGCCGAAAGCACACATGTGTGTGCAATCTGTGTGCAAACGTATTTTATTCCAACATCTTAGGCTTCATCCTGCTGTGTTTCTATACTTCGCTTAACGAAAGTTTCTCCCCAACGCTTTCTGGATAACTGCGACGTACTTTCGCTTATATTTCGCAGTGAATAGCAAGAATCAAAAGAGCCTGAATGAAATGCGATGCCGTCGTTTTCTATCAGCTAGATTTGCGAAGAGCAGCATTCCAAAATACCAAACAGTCGTACAACGACAGTTATCCAAAGCTAAACCAGAATGAACAAAAATTATTCCTCAAACGGTTTTTTTGAAAGTATCTATCGAGAATTCCTACAACATGGGGGATCAGGTATTTCTTATTTCAACCAACATTCCTGCAAACAATAGACAACCGGATATTTGGCTCAACGAACTTACGTATTTTCAATCACTTTGTTTCACCCCCTAGCATTATCCGAGGGACCTAAAACCATTCGTACTGTGGTAGGGAGCACACAAAACCCCTGGAATTACCGTCTTAAATGTAAAGATTAGTTATGTTTCGTCTTTAAAAACGGTTACGTATTAAGGATAGCAACAGACAGGTGACTATCTGCATCAAAGTATTGAGGGACAAAAGTCAGTAGTCGGAAATACTGTGTGAAATCTTCGCAATTCCTAAAAATTTTTTGACTATCAGACAACTTTCTTTCTTCAAAGCTAAACCATAAAAACAGTGGATTTAAAATGAAAAATAGTGAATATCCAGAAAATCGCATCGTTGTAATTCGTGGTTCTTTACAAGACACACTTAAGCGTTATAGGCAAAAATCATTATTGAAAAACCAAAAGTTCTTAGATTCACCGATTATTTGTATTCGAGGATCCCTTCAATCAACAATTGATAGAATTACTACGGCCAAAGACGATCTCGATTGACTAAAACGAAAACCAATAAAACTATTCTGATATCAATTCGATAGAGATTAGCGCTTACACCTAATATTCTTTTTCTGACTTCTTTATCATTCGAAAGAAGTCGATTTAAATTTCACTAAATTAAATGGCATGAGTGAATCAGTAGAAAAAAATTGCCAAAACTTGATCTCGGCAATTAAAGAGATTGAAAAAGAACTTCACGCATTGGACAAAACACTTTGGTTACAAGTTGATGAACAAGAGGGAAATAAAAATAGAGTATCAGGAAAAATTGGAATGAAAGATTTCCTCTTGGGGCAAATTGAACTACTACGAGACGAACTCGCTCAACTTGATACTGAAAAACATAAGTAGTGCGTACGATCAATGCACCATTTTATCAGGTATTTTTTGACCGCAGCTTAAAAACATCTAAGCGGTCACAGGCAGTCCGAGGTTTATCATGATTAATACAGCACGCCGACGCTTGGCAGCACTGTTTGACTGCCTCCATGATTCACCTCGAAAAAATTTGCTTGACACATGCGTTGTGAGTCTGGCAGCAATAGGATTTCTCTGTCACCTGCTACTGGTGGCGGTAGTCAACATATTGCCGAACGTCCCACAGACAATTTTCGAAGGCCTTGACCGAAGCTTTCTCCACGCGGTTTACACACCGTTTAGTATTATTCTTTTTTACGAGGTAATCCAACTAGTCTTCGCCCTAGCGGACTCTCACACCGGCGAAGTTGCAAAGCAGTACCAGATAGTCTCACTGATCGTCATCCGAAGAGTCTTCAAAGATATCGGTAGTTTTGAAAGTTTTGAGCACTGGTTAACAGAAACTGAGGCTGTGAAAGCCGTGCTAACTGACATGGGTGGCGCTGTGCTGATGTTTGTCCTCGTCACTGTGTTTACATTACTCCGTCGTACTGTTCCAAAAGTAGCTATTCAACGAGACTTAGTTGGTTTCATTGAGCTAAAAAAAGCTGTGGCCGTTTTGTTACTGGTCGTACTCTCTAGCCTTGCCTTACTGAATCTTACGGTGTGGCTACGTATATTGCCCGTATCGCTCTTAGGACTAGCACAAATACCAGAAAATGTTGACCTATTTTTTTTCCCACTCTTTTTTGAGTTCATGATTTTTACGGACGTGTTCATTTTGATTGTCTCGCTCGCCTACTACGATCGGTACGAGTATATCTTTCGAAACGCTGGTTTCGTGATCTCTACAGTTTTGCTACGAGTCTCACTCTCAACCCCCAAGCCCTACGACATTGGGGTCGCACTAATCGCAATGGCCTATGGTGTGTCTGTTCTGGCGATATTTGGCTGGTTCAGTTCAATCGTCAATGGTCAAAAACTTGGCGGAGATGGCAATAATATTTAGCCATGGGTTTCCTATCCTTGCCCAAAAGATGTGTCGAAACTGTGTCGATTTGTAATTGTCAGATTGGGTCAGATTCTGACTTGTTATATTAGTTAAGCAAAAATCCACCTTTTGACCTTTGGTGCAATAAAGGTGTTTTATGATCCACAAGAGGTCTTTTCGTTACGACTAGGTTATCACTGGAATTACAATACGGAGACCTATTTCCTGATTGATGACGGCGTAGGAAAGGTGATGCTTTCACTTCTCAATCATTAGCTGCCTCTGCTTCATTCACACACAACCTCTTGAAGGTACTCTCCATGCAATACGACAGAACCTACGTAGTCTTCCGTCTAGGATATCTGTGCGTACTTCCACTTCTGGCTGGTGCTGCACCATCAAGGACCTTTTCGAACCCAGACTTTACGAAATCTCAGGCACGTCCCGCAGGTGCAACCCATGACTGGAATCTTGGTCCGACGGGAATGCGAGGTTGGATGTATAGCAACAAAATGGAAACAAGTGAAGCACGACAGATCTTGATTACATCTGTTGATTCTCTCTCGCCAGCTGATCAGATCATTATGGAAGGTGATGTCATTCTTGGTGTTGCCAAGAAAAGATTTTCTTACGATCCACGGACAGAGTTTGGCAGGGCCATCACACTGGCTGAAGCATCTGATGGCTTGTTACATCTTACTCGCTGGCGAGCAGGAAATATCCAGGAGGTAACTGTCAAACTACCCGCCCTCGGACCCTATAGCCAAACCGCACCGTATAAGTGCACAAAATCTTCACATATTGTTCGGCAGGGTTG
>DONH01000398.1:0-1165 GCA_003509235.1 Planctomycetaceae bacterium | reverse complement strand
TGGCGTTGCTTGCAAGTGGAGACAAGACGTACTGGCCTTTGGTTCGATACCAGGCATCATGGGCTTCACAATTCTCCGATCCAGAGCGACGCTCATTGCATTCATGGCATTACGGGCCAATCAATATGTTGCTGGCAGAATACACAATGGTCACTGGAGACACTCAGTTCCTGCCAGATCTTACGCGCATCACAATGGAAATTGTTCACGGCCAAAGTCTTGTTGGCTCATGGGGTCATCGATTCACGCAAGAGAATGGTCGCCTTGCTGGTTATGGCATGATGAATGCCCCTGGTTTACCTCTGACAGTCTCGTTGATCCTTGCTCGTAAAGCTGGCGTACAGGAACCAGCACTCGATACGGCTATTTCAAAAAGCACCCAACTGATTCGCTTTTATGTCGGAAAGGGGAGTGTTCCTTATGGTGACCATCATCCGTGGATGGAAACCCATGATGACAACGGGAAGAATGGCATTGCAGCTATTCTTTTCAATTTGCTCCATGATCACGATGCAGTTGAGTATTTTTCTCACATGAGTGTTGCATCACATGGGGCTGAACGAGACTCAGGGCACACTGGAAATTTCTTCAACATGTTATGGGCAATGCCGGGTGTTGCTCTTTCTGGTCCCCATGCAAGTGGTGCATGGCTCGATGAGTTCGGTTGGTACTACGATCTTGCACGCCGCTGGGATGGCTCTTTTCGACACCAAGGACCACCCGGAGAAAGACCCGACCGCTATAACAAATGGGACTGCACCGGTGCGTATCTCCTTGCTTTTGCGCAACCTATCTGTGCAACACACCTTACTGGTAGGGCAACGAGTGCCGCCAGACAAATCGATCGTCAAGAAGCGCAGTCACTGATTGAAGACGGCCGAGGTTGGAGTCCCCGCCTTAAAAAGGAAACGTATTCAGATCGCCCGATTAAGGCTTTAGTCGACGGACTCTCGAACTGGTCGCCAGTTGTTCGAGAACGTTCTGGTATGGAATTGGCGAGACGAAAAGATGATGTAACCCCGCTCCTCAATCAGCTTCTTACACAAGACGATCTTTATGGCAAACTCGGTGCGTGCCAAGCAGTGATACATCTTCAGGAGCGCGGATCAGCAGCAATCCCTGCGCTTCGTACAAATCTTAGTGCAAAGCACCTATGGCTACGGAT
>DONH01000473.1 GCA_003509235.1 Planctomycetaceae bacterium | reverse complement strand
CATGTCACAGTCAGATGCTGCAAGAGCAGCCCATTGTCCTGCTTGAGGTGAACAGACAAACGTGTATTGTTGCAGCGTAATGCAAGCATCAATAATTTCTGGCGGACCGTGCATGTAGCCAACTCGCCACCCGGTCATAGCGTGAGATTTAGAAAATCCATCAAGGATGACAGAATTTTCGCTAAATGTTGCAGCTGAAGAAAAAGGGTGGTCATAACAGAAGCCCCGGTAAAGCTCGTCGCTGATGAGTGTCACTTTATGCTCATCTGTTAGAGCAGCCAGTCGCTTCAATGTTTCGGATGAAACAACCCTTCCCGTCGGATTGTTTGGGCTGTTCAGCAATACGGCGCGAGTCTTTGGCCCGATACGAGATGCAACTGCATCTATGTCTATCTCAAAGCTCGGAGATAGATCGATCGCCACACAATGCCCTCCGAAGAATTCAATTAGTGGTCGGTACATGACAAATGCTGGCTCGAAAATAATGATCTCATCACCCGGGTCGATGAGGGCCATAAGTGCTAAGACTAATGCCCCACTTGTACCGCTCGTGATGCAAAATGCTCGGTCGGTATGCCCAAGCTTTTGTTGGACTTCGCTCGAAATCCGTGAACGAAGTTCTGGTATTCCTTGAGTGACCGTGTATCCATTTTTGCCGCTCATCATTGCCTCGTACGCTGCGTTACGAGCGGCCTCTGGCATTGCGAAGTCAGGCTGGCCAATCGAGAGGTTGATCGGGTCTTCGAGTGTCCGCATTAATTCGAACACACGCCTGATCCCAGACGAGTCAAAACGAGATGCCCGGCGAGAAATAGCGGGTCGTTGATTTCCGGAAGAACCTTTCACCGAAGATCAACTGCCTCCCCCCGAAGAATCCTTGAACAGTTCATTAAGTAGTTCGCCGAGTCGCTCACCACGAGCATTGAGGCTCACAACGTTGCCGTCTTTACCAATGAGGATAACCGTAGGAATGCCACTGATGCCATAGTATGTGGCGAGTGGGTGTTGCCACCCAGATCCTTCCGAAGGCTCAAACAGAATGGGCCATGGAATTTTTCTTTCAGTAACAAATTTTTCAAGTGCATCGCGTTCTTGGTCCAAACTAATCCCAATAACTTCAAAGCCCTGGGAATGGTATTTTTCATATTGCTCTAGAACGTTTGGTATTTCTGCAATACAAGGGCCGCACCAGGTTGCCCAGAAATCAACCAGAACAATTTTCCCAGCAAGTGTGCTTTGGTCGAATGGTTGCCCGTCGAGTAGGGTTCCAGTGATTTTCATGGGGTTCCCAGGAAGAGAGAGTCGACGGAGCGTTCCCTGAAAGCTTTCGGCCATCTGTCGAATACTCTCGTTTTCACTCTTCGCAAAAATAGGGCCGAATGTTTCGTAGGCCTGCTTTGATAGTGCTTCACCCCCAGGCATATGCTCAAAGGCACTTGCGAGTCGCATTGCAAGACCGGCAGTCGCGGCATCATCTGGGTTAGCCGTTAGAAGTTCACCAGTTTGTTTGATAATCGCAGGTGCTTTCTCAACGTCTCGTTTCGTGAAAAGTTCTTGAGCCTGCTGCACTAGCAGTAACCGTTTTGCCTCGACGGCAAGGGCAGGGGAGGGCCCCTCAATCAGGCTTTTGGCGAATGCCTGAAGGTCTGAGGAGGCAGTCGTATCACCAAGTCGGCTAAGCATCATGAGGCTTTGAAGTTTTGCAATTGCGGCTTCATCGAAGAGTTCATCGGAATCCTTAAGTTGCGACAGTGCGTTGTCGGCAGCCTCTACTGTGGCTGTTGCAATGTCTTGCATGGATTTCGCCATTTCTTCACGAGATGTCTGCTGTGCAGCGTTTTGCCTTATTGTTCGGATGTAGTCGAGCATCTCCTCGGGAGTTCCTTTTGGAACAGGAGGGATATCTGAACTGGTGGCTTCGCCTTGATTGGCGGCTCCTGGTTCAGCGGAAAAGGACAACGCGATGAGATTTCCTGAAAGAAGTAGCAAGAAAAGTGGAATGCCAAGAGCGGTGAAAAAACGAGCCATCAGGGGAGCCTCTTCTGAGTCTGGAAGTGGTTGCTGAGCAAAAGGATTGTCCGAGTGCTAATCCCAGCTTTCATCAGCCTACTCTGAGATAGACCGCTTCGGCAATTGATAGCCAAAAGTTCGCCTTAGGGAGTCCAAATAACCTATTGGACAATAGTCCTCATGCGAACAAATCCACTCTGTCCAGCCTCAAGAGGAGATTCTAGCTGCCACGATATAGACGTTGTGCCATCGGCTGCCGTGGCTATTTTGATCTCCGAGGGAAGGTTGGCCGCGGGTGAGGACTCAATGAGTCTCAACCGCTGTGGTAAGACATCCATAATCACAATATCCGTGAGTGGTACGTCTCCGGAATTCAAAAAAGCAATCGTGAAGTCAATTTCTTCACCGATTCGGGCAGAATCACTTCCGGATCGTTTGCACAAGGTCAGTTCGGCCCGCCCTGAAGACTCAACTCGCAGTGTGGCGATTCCCTGACTTGCAGAAGTAACATCAGCCTTTTGGTCATTGAAGACTGCGTTGGCTGCTGTGAGCCGTGTCCAGGCTATGGGAATATCAATGCCAATGGACTCGGCGATGTGTTCTTTCTTGTCCGCAGACTTCACACGTGTGTCGTACACGCGTTCATCAGGTTTTGTCTGGCTGAGGGATTGATTCGGTAGCATTGAGGTATCGACGCCAAGTGGCCCGGAACGTTCTTCGACGGCCAGGCCGGACTTTGATTTTCGTGCCATCTGCAGGCTTGTTAGCTGGGCTGCATTACCCGGCGGTTGAAGAATTGTCTGGCTGGCGAGGCTTTTATCACTAGAAACTCCGGCAGGTCCCAGAGGGACCGATTCCTCGTAGAGCCGTGTCACGTTTCGAACACTTCCAAAGCGAGGTGCATAAATGCATTCACAGTTTGTGCAGGTGATACGTGACAATCTGGCAGCGTTGATATCATTCGGGTCGGAATTCTCATCTCTTCGATAGCGAGCTACAGTGTCGCCGGCCGAGAGGCCTCCGATGCCCGTACGGCCAACAGGATATGCGGAGTTTCTTCCGTCTCCCCCATTACAGATAAGCGGCGGAAGGATTGGCGAAAGGTGTATGATATTTGTACGATTGGGATATGCCGAGCATTCACAAGACTCTGTGTGGAGTGATGAAATCTCTTGTGAAGGCGTAGCGGCCAACAGCGCGAAGTTCACAAGTACAGTGCAGGAAAAAAAAGCAACAATTAATTTTTGAACGGATCGTGCTTGATGTCGATATAAAAACAACATTGGTATTCCTGCAACAATTACAGAGGCAATCGGTTACCAATTCGTAATTCGGCGACTGGGGCACCAAGGGTGCTTGCAACTGCGAGGCAACTGTCGCCCGGCTGGATATCAAACCACCTGTCTGCAAGAACGTCAGAAGCTTCCGGTTCATTTGATACATATACAACACGTTGTACATGGTTCCCTGAGAACGCCTCATTCAAATCATCTTCGTCAATTACAATCTCGATTGGAAATCGCCACTTTTGTCCGCGTGGTGTTACTAGTGGAGATAAAACACGGACAGAAGGATAGAGCTCGTCTGTAGGACGATGAGGCACTCCTGTAATCCTCAATCGATAGCTGAGGCCAGGTAATAAACCGACTCTTAGAGGAAGTGCCTCGGATTGCGACCAGCCGGTTCTAGTTTTAATTGAAACAAGAAGGCCTTTCGGCCCTCTTAGTTCGACTGGTTGCTGGTACTGCTCTACTTCATCCAGACGGGGACCGAACTGCGGGGGGCGGGTACTGCCAATCGCTCCCGGTTCTGTCTTTACGGCGATTGGTTTCTCCAACCGTGGTCCTTCGATGTCGCCAGCTTGGGCTACTGTCATTGTAAGGACCACCGTGGCAATCGCCGGCATTCCGCCGAAGTTCCGCAGCGCGGACCCTGTCTGGATGGAAGTATCAGTTTTGAACATAAATTGGGGTGAAGGTTCTTTTGGTGTATCGGACTGTCTATCCACTGAGTGTTGTTTGCTGGTATATTTTTCCTTAAAAATCTGATGGAGTCGGAGGGCAGGTACAGTCACGATGACCGCATCCCCGGCAGATGATTGCCGCTGCTGCCTCTGCGTCTGGATCCGGGCCACCGTTATCAATCCACCGGGTACGGTCTTCACGAGGCTGCTTGAGGTGAATCTGTGGCACATCCGAGCGTTCGGAAACGTATGCACGAGACGCAGGTTTTGGATAGCTCAGTCCAGGTGCTTGTTGCACATGTAAGTTCAAATGTTTTGTTGGACCTGGAATGTTCGTTCTTGTGTGATTCGTAATCGTATGATTTTTTAGGCCAGCTGGGCCACCGAGCGGTATGTGTGCAGGGCCAGGAAGCCCAATGGGTGTACCCGTAATAGGAATTCCATAGCTTGGAGCTGTCATACCTGCTACAAAAGCAGGCGGTAATTGTCCTGATGTGTCACCACAGGGTAGGCCAAGAGGCATACCTGCTGCTGTTTGTGAAATGGCACCTGTAGGCATAGCACCTTGCATTACGATGGATTCAAGATCTTTGTTGCCAATCCGAATAATTGCCAGGATTGATCCTCTGCGATCAGCTTCAACAACGGGATCAACACCTGGGTCAAGGCGTGTGCTTACTAGTGTTTCAACACCGGCTACTGCAAGCTCCTGATAGTCCGGGTCAGGAAGATAGACGACTTTTGTAACAAAGTTTCCAGTTGTGACTTGGTCAAGGTCTTCGTCAGTAAGTTGGACAGGAACCGTGTTGTGCGCAATAAATGCAGCAGTCCTCGGTGTCGTCGGAGCGACCTCGAGCGTCGGATATAACTCGACTCCCTCACGATCTGTGCCCGGAATATTCGTTAGCTTCAGTCGATAGATCGCTCCTTGTGGAAAATCAGAGGGGCCAGGGGCAATGAGTGGAGTTGAATCGAACCCGCCCACACTTGCTATGTCCCAGCGGACTTGCATGCCATCGGGACCCAAGAAGTGTATCTGAGACATTGGTGGTCCGTTGGCCATAGGAGGGGCCAAGCCGCCAGTTGCTAATGCGGTGACACCGTTCTCCGACACGAACTCTTCGTAGCCAACAGGGGCTATGATTCCTGGTCCAGGCCCATCAACACCAGGTCCTGGATGTGCGAGCATTTGAGGGGGCGGCAAAACGTTCGTGCGTGGCTGAGCAGCAGTCCCAAGGCCGGCTATTCCCGAAAGAGGGGAATTTGCTGGGATGTGGCAGCCAGTAAGTGCTGTCACCAACGAAAGCCCTATAAGTTTTCGAGCACAGGTGTTGAATTTCACTTCAGAGTCTCCAGCCTTTGGGAACCGGGTGGGGTGTTTCTTGCTATTCTTGGGCAACCGAAAATTCGGCATGTGCCTCTCGTTTTCTATTTCGTAGACTTCTGATATCTCAACACCGAAACGTTCCGGCATTGCGAAAATCAGTGCTTTGGCATACTTCGACTTTCCCGCACCGAAATCTTTGGAAAAACCCGTAGAAATCACGAAATTGGTAAATTTTGCCCGAAGTGCCAAGATGTTTGCGCTGGATTACAGACGTTTTTTACGTTGTGTTGTCCTGCTGTTAGTCTGGGTAATGGCTCTGTTCTTCGGTGGGCGAAGTAGATCTCAAGAGAGAGCCGAGAGCAGCGTCTATCAGCAGTCAGCCGGCTCGGGGGTTCGCCAGACTGCAGAATTGGTCTCTTCCCAGAAGCAGGCTGAACGACTTGTTGCTTCAATGCTGTCGCGTCTTGGGCGTGTAGAGTCCATCTCTGCACGTATCAGGCAGCGCACCCGAGCTGAAGGAATGGTGATTGTTGGAACAGGGCGATATCTGCAACAGGGCAACGGGTTAGATCAGCAATTTCGTTTTGAGGTAGTCAATAAAGCGGATACCGAAATATTTGAGTTACTTGAAGTTTCTGATGGAATTTCTTTTTGGAAATTTCAAAAGGGAAGTAGTACGCCAGTACGTTTGGCCCGAGTGGACATTTCTCAAATTCGGACAAAACTCAAAGATCTCGGCATCGAGGAAGGTCAGGCCGTTGCTCCTCATTTGGGAGGATTGCAAGGGGCAATCGCACACATACGGCGTTATTTTCAATTTGAGTCAGCCGAGAGGGAATCGCTCGAAGGGCTTCCGGTCTGGCGAGTAGTCGGTCGATGGAACTCAAGTCGGCTAATAGAAATTTTCCCACACCTCAAGGCGCTGCCGAATTCTTCAGAGGGCGTTGCCGAGGAGGTTCCTGCAGGAACGCCTTGTTCCGTAGAGTTAATCATTGGGAGTGAACAGCTATTTCCCTTCCGAATAACATGGAGTGGTCGGAGTCATGATGGTGAATTTGAGCCAATATCAATTCTCGAACTCTACGAAGTAAGGCTGGGGGAGCCGATAGACTCGGCTGCATTTGTGTATAAGCCGTCGGCAGAAGGTCTTCTTGATGTGACAGAGCAGTTCGTCCGAGGAATTCAGCCGCTAAGGCAATAAGGTGACCAAAATCTGCTTCATGTTCCGCCGGCACCAGACACGTGTCGCTGTTTCGTTGAAGGGAAGAGGGCTATCCTATGGAAACGAAAAGAGATGTATATACCATCAGAGTGACTTCACCTGTCTAGAGAGTAGTAATGGAAAAAATATTCACATCGGTGGCAATTTTTGCAGTATCGCTAATGGCTGCAACTGCCGGGCTCGGTCTGTGGCTTGGTGATCTTCATGGCCAAACGGATCAGGCGATTCTTCGTTGGGGCACAGTTCATCGGCTCTCCGCCATATTGGCAGCACTATTAATTGTGCTCGTAAACAGCATGTCGGTGACATACTTTATTGGTACCGCGCGGTGGTGCAAAGAGGTTGTAGAGACATATCATTTGTCAGACAGATTCATCACGAAGAGCAAGGGCATAAAAAGAAGATCGTTTCCATTTGCTTTATTCGGCATGCTGTGCGTTGTTGCCATTGTTGCACTGCAAGGTGCAGCAGATCCAGCAGCAGGCAGAAGCGGTAGTGAGGCCTGGGTGAGTCTGCATCTTTTTGGCAGGATAGGGTTAACCGGCGTTATTGCTGGATGTTTACAACTCCAGCGATCGAAAATTGCTGATCAACAATCTCTGATTGAGGAAGTCCTTGCGGAAGTTAGAGCCATGCGTGAAGCCCGTGGCCTTGATGTTGAGCATAGCGAGGACACGGCGATCTCGGCAGGCGTTTGAGTTCTCATTCGAAAAGGTATTGTGGATAAGTCTCATTCATAGCTGCCATAATTTGATTGTGAGGATGACTCGTTTGTTCAAGTACAGTCACCGCCCATGCCAATGCAATTCCGGCTGCAAGAGCGACTGTCAAAAGAATACGGTCGTGGCTATGGAACTGTACTTCCGGCAGTAGGTCTGCTGCAGCTATGCAGAGAAATGCACCGGCTGCCAGAGCAAGTGACGCGCCTGTGAGTGAAGATTGGGAATTACCAAAAAAATTAATTCCTAAAATAAAGAAGAAAGCGCCTGCAGGTACCGCAAGAGCGTATAGAAAGTTGAGGGTAAGTCGAGTTTTTATTGGAATTCCTGAGCTAAGCATAAGAGTGGAAATTATTGCAGCATCGAAGGGCTTATGGAGAGTAATCGCCAGGAACGTTGCAAGGCCGGCCAGCCACGTGACACCGTGCCCAATGTCCGAATGGACGGCTGCTGCTAGTGCTGCGCCATCAGCAAGGCTGTGCAGTCCAAGCCCAATAAAGGCTCCGCTCC
>DONH01000300.1 GCA_003509235.1 Planctomycetaceae bacterium | reverse complement strand
ATTATTGAGCAGCCAGGTTCTTGGTATGGGTTCGACGCCATACACATACGGCGATCTTGTCTTAACGAACTTTGGCAACGCGTTGTTGAATGCTGGCCAGTCTGCGTACGTGACTCAGGGATGCGGAGAGGAAGGGCTCAATGGAGTGCCTGGAAGGAATGGTCTCGTCTTGGTTTCGCATCTGCGGAGGTCCGATCACTAGCTGGCGTCATGCTTTTTACACCCCAGCCAGCTTTTCAGTTGGGTGATACGACACGTGTTTTTTTGTATTAAAACGATCCATGTTTTGGATTGTCAGGATCGCTTATCCATACCTGAGAGTGCAACCACCTGTTTGCTCAGTAGAGTCGAATGAATTATTCCCCATTTTCAGACACTTTGGGAATTGCATGGATTGTGAGATAGGCTTTCTCAAGAAAAGATTCACCTGCCTGATCACGGGTTTCGACCTCAAGCAGAAATTGATCACAGGGATGAATGTTCGGGACTTCCAAATGAATTGTTTCTGGATCAATCAATGCAGCATCTACAATAGGAACTTCGTCTCGGCCTTCTTCACCCGGGTGCAGGACCGAAAACTGATCAGAACCGTATTTCCGGGACCACAGATAGTCCCACATCTCAGCGTGCCATTTTTTTGCACCGTCGATACTCTCGGGATCAACATGAAAGTTGAAATGTAACCGAATTCCTTCGTGTTCTACGGCCACTGACTCAAGAAGCCGACATTGTTTGCCGGTGTAGCGGAGTCGCTGAAAACATCCATCTTTTCCACCAGCAGGACCCTGCCAGCCTGACAGACCTGTACCATAAAGCTGGCCATCAGCAGGATTCACACGTAACCGCATAACACCAGCATCCCATTGGTGCGGCAACGTAATAATTGCGGCTTGAGTTTTGTCATCAACATCCTGAAGCGACAGGTAGTAAAGCCAGCCCTTTCCAAAAGATGAGTGGAGGAGCCGTCCGGAAAGTGGTCCGAATCGGGGATCGTCGACCCAAACCTGACCACCACATGAGCTATCAAGTTCCTGGGGCATCCAGATGAATGGCTGGTCGAATGCTTCTGGTAATTCACCATCATATTTTTCTCGTAACCAACTATCCTGTTCAGTATTGATTGGCATGTTCCCGTAAAAACCATCGGGTTCAATGGCAGATATTTTTCCAGCAGGCATCCACGGTCCCTGGTTGTCTGAAACAGTGAAGCGGCCATCGGCTAGTCGACCCATTCCGTTGGGCGTACGGACGCCCCAGGCAACAACTTCGGCCTCTCCACCTTGCGGCGGCACCTTCATAATTGTTCCCGGCCGATGATGATCTGTGTGTTGCCCCGCCTTGGCTAAATAGAAGTTCCCCTCATCATCCACTTGCAGATTGAAATTGTATCCATGAAAAACACATGAGACATCATCATCATTCCAGAATGATTCAATAAAGTCGGCTTCACCATCTCCGTTGTAGTCATGAAGTCGTTTCATTCCATCACGGCACGTGACATATATTGTTTCATCTACAACCTTCACTCCAAAAGGTTCGAAGAGTCCTGCTGCAAATCGATTCCATTGAATAGTACTTAGAGCGTGGTCAATTCCAGAAACGATGTAGACGTCGCCGCCGTGTGTTGTAACGACCGCACGTCCATCTGGAAAAAAATCAAGAGCACTTGTCCGCATCCATGCATTCCAGGGGTTGCTGAATGGAATGGGAATAGTATCAAGTGCATAGCCATTTATATCAGCACCTTGTCGCCCACGGACGCGAATGGTCTCAGGCCATCGTCGAGAGCTCCCTGAGAGCTTCGTTGTGAGTGTTGTAACGGGTTTATTGTCTGTGTCTTTGATTTCCTTGAGCAATTTCTCACAGGTGTTTTTTGCCGAGAGTATAGAAATTTTTATATCCCTGCTTTTCTTTCCAGCGGGGATGGTCATCGTAAGCCGCCCATCCTCCTGTACCTCCCAAACCAAACCAGCAGTGTCACCACGTGCGCTTGCAGCCACACGGTTGATTGTCTCAGGTGGTTGATTACGATCTGTTGGCTCTGCTGAATCCCATTCAAAAAGGAGTTGCTCCGTATGAGTACGCTTTCCGGCTGCAAGTCCGGGAAGATCTTTGTCAGACATGACTCCTTGATAAATTTGAACCCACCCAATATCACCCTTAAAATCACCACCAAAATCAGTCGCGGTTGAACCAATTTTGAAGACGTGTCCATTCACAGGGGGGCGATGGAATTCTTGACGCGTAGCTAGAAGCTTTCCATCAACAAAAAGTTGTGTTTTATCAACACCGACAACGACTGCTGCGACATGCCATTCTCCGTCACGAATATCAGCTTTTCCACGAAGTGCACCAACCCACCCAATGTCAAAAACCAGGTCATCACCTCGAAGGAATAATGTTTTTCCATGCGGTGTCCATTTTCCGGTTGGAGGTGCGGAGGAGACCAGTGTCCCTGTTTGAGTTGTCCGGAATCGAACAAGGATCGTCCTCTCTGTTGTACCTAAGTCCAGTTCATGTGCACGTTTTGATTCAACAATATTTTTTGTTTTTGGTGAAATCTCTGTGATGATCGCTGAGCATTCTTTTGCTGCTCCTCGTAAACCTTCTTGTGATGAGCCATTGAGTTTGTAGACTCCCGAATCACTTCCAATCTTTTGGAACTTAGCGACCGATAATGCAAGTGGCCGTTGTCCGGGCCCAATATGGAGGGTATGCTCAATACAGGGACCACAGTCGGTGGGTGTATTATGCAATGATTCGAGGATGGATCGTTCCTCGATTGTGTAGCGAAGGATTACATCATTGTCGTACAGCGAGTACCCTTCGTACCGCATGAATTGCTCATCAAGTGGTCCACGCGGGGGCTTCAGACCATCAGTCTCATCAAAAGAACCAGCATAGGCCCATCGCCATCCGTCGAGACCTGGCAGTAAGGCTCCTTCTATCTGGGGCATTCGTTCACCACGCTGACGGTAGTGATGTGTACCTGTTAAATCCAGGAAGCCATGTTCCCAGATTCCGATAAGCTTCATGCGGTGTAGGTCATAGCTCGCAGTTGTTGTGTCATCGAGTTTGATAGTAAGCGCGTTATTTACCTGTGTTCCAATTTGAGAACCAAGAGCAGGACCGAAGTCACGAGGTTTGAATTCAGTAATTTCACCGAGGCCTGTTCCTTTCGGCAGCCCTGCCAAGTAGGACGAATCAACGACCTCGTATTGCGGATTACTCGGCTGAATTAATGCTTCACGAATGTAGTGAATAACCTGATATCGTTCTTTTGGCGAAAGGTATTGCACCGAGGCCATGAGCCCGCTTCCCTTCGTAAGCGTCATGAACATGCTGTATGGGTCAGAGCCATTTTTCAGAGGTTGAGCGCTAAAGGATCGAGCAAGAGGAAGAGTAGGCTCATTTCCATCCACGCCATGACAGTTTTTGCAGTGGCTGAGATAAATTCGTTTGCCGGCTTTCAGGTCCTTTGTTCCGAGTCGTTGAAGAATGCCCGCGTGATCGAGTCCGACTGAGTCATCTTTAATGACCAGTTCCTCAGGCGTTGGTCTCAGTTCGCTAGCACGATGTGAACCACCATGCACCACCTCAAAGACATATCGCATGAGATCATAAAAATCACCTTCATTCCGCAGGCTATCAACAAGGCCTTGTGGCATTATTGATAGTGAAGTTTTTTCAATTTTATCAATTTGACTTTGCGGAATAACTGTAGGGTTTAAAAGGTCTGTCAATTCACGGAGAACAATCTGTGTCGTGTTTTGTGAAGCGAGTATCCCGGTTTTTATTTGCCCGTTTGTCGTAAGAACTGAAACAGTCTCAGATCCCTTGCGAATCACCTGAGACGGATGAAGGACGGATTCGATAAGATAAATGTCCGATGTTGTAGGATCGATATCTGTGAGTTTTGGTCCCAGAGGAGAGGGAAATTTTCCGTCAGAGTGACACTTGACGCACCCGGCAGTTGATGTGTGGAATAAAATTCCGCCACGAATGGGATCGCCCCTCATTCTTACCTGAGAAGCGAGGGCTTCACTGGTCTGGTCCAAAAGATGTTTCGTTAGGTTTTGCGGAAAAACGATTGGTGCTTTGAATGCAAGACCAAGGAAAAGAATGAATATAAAAAACACATTTTGAAAGAGATGCTTCATTGTGGATAAGGGCGAAGAACTTGATGCCGGCTCTGACTAGGGATGCAGATAGCACCTGTTGACATCTTGAAAGAGCGTAACGCAGATATCGCTATCGGACTAATGTTTTTACATATTTGGGATACGTTGGCAGACAAATAAACTTTGGTTCACTCAGATTGCGATGTCCTTGTTCCCATTACTATTATAAAAATCTGTCATGATCCCGGATTGGTTCATCGTGCCAAAAATTACCAACACAATCACAAAACTTGATAGTGGATAATGCAGGAAAAAAGAAACAAACAACACTATGTCCCTATACTGCTATTAGGGGGTGCGAATTGTTCTGTTGGAAATCAAAATTTGAATGGAATGTCATGAGGGAAGAGAACAAAAATTTGACGGTTTGCGTACATAATAGATTCGGTTCTGTGGCCTGATTCTATCTTGGAGAATAAAAGAAAATGTCATCTATTTGTTTAAAAACTGAGATACCGGGGCCGCGTTCGCGGAAGTTCACAGAAGCAAGGCATCAGCATGTGTCTCCGGGGCCTTTTCACACAACGCCTCTCGTAGCAGCTCATGCTGAGGGGTCCGTTGTCACGGATGTTGATGGAAATTCATTCCTAGATTTTTCAAGTGGTATCGGTGTTACGAATCTTGGTCACCGTGATCCTGCAGTAATGCAGGCTATCGCAAAGCAAGCTGAAAAGTTTGTTCATACCAGTATTAATGTCGTCGCCTACGAAGGATATATCCAACTAGCAGAACGTCTAAATCAGCTTTTACCAAAAGCTGCTCCGTGCAAAACATTTTTGGCAAACTCCGGAGCTGAAGCCGTTGAGAACGCGATTAAGTTTGCACGTGTAAAAACTGGTCGACAGGCGGTCATTGCTTTTGGTCATGCATATCATGGCCGAACGTATATGGCGATGGCACTCACAGCAAAGGCACATCCTTATAAAAGTGGATTCGCTCCATTTCCTGCTGAGGTTTACCGGGCACCTTATCCAGATTTTTATCGATGGCCTAGTCAAAAAGAAATTTCAGATCGTTCTGATTGTTCAAATAACAGCAAGCTTTGTGAGGAAGTATTTCATGCATTTGCTGAGATAGCTTCGACTCAGATTGGTGAGACTAACGTTGCTGCAGTAATTATTGAGCCTGTTGCCGGTGAAGGTGGGTTTGTGCCTGCACCTGCGCCGTTTCTTCAAATGCTCCGTCGATGGTGTGATGAGCACGGTGTTGTGCTCATTTTTGATGAAGTACAGACTGGCTTTGGGAGGACTGGTAGCCTGTTAGCGTGCCATCAATTGGATGTTACGCCTGATCTTGTTGTTATGGCTAAAGGTTTGGCGAATGGCCTTCCTCTCTCAGCGGTGACAGGTCGGGCAGACGTCATTGATGCCGTTGGGCTAGGCGGCGTTGGAGGGACATACTGTGGAAATCCGATCGCGTGTGCAGCATCTTTGGCGGTACTTGATCGTTTTGAAGATCCAGCGGTTCTCGCGCATGCGCAGGAAATCGGAGAGATTCTCCGTCACAGGCTGGAGGAATTCTCAAAGCGTTTTCGGTCGATAGGTGAAACACGAGGGCTTGGCCCTATGCGTGCGATTGAACTGGTGTCTGACCAAGTAACTAAGCAGCCTGATAAGGTGGCAGCCCAAGCAGTTGTTCAATATTGCTACGAGCACGGCTTAATACTGATGACATGTGGTGCGCACGGCAATGTCCTGCGTTTTCTTGTGCCATTAACTATATCTAATCAAGAGTTAAACGAAGGACTCGCTGTAGTTCAAGATGCTTTATTAAGTCTTGAGTAAAACTATTTTTAGTTGGGTATGGGTGTCCGAATTGTTCTAATCGCTGCACCTCAGAGATGCTTTATAGGTTGTGTTCGTTTAAAGTTGCTAGACTGAATTGTTGTTAAGCAAAGATTAGTCCAGTATGGGAGGGCATTTTGTTGAAGTTAACATGGACGCTCTTCGCCCTTCTTTTTTTGACATATGATTGTGTCGTTTGTGCAGAGACGACGCAGGTCACGAAGCCAAATATCTTGTTTATTGCCGTCGATGACCTGGCGTGCACGCTTGGGTGTTATGGTGATCAAGTTGCGAAAACGCCAAACATTGATCGGCTCGCTGAATGGGGTGTCTGTTTTCAACGGGCGTACAACCAGTTGCCGCTATGCAATCCAACGCGGGCTTCTCTTCTAACTGGTCTCCGGCCTGATCAGATAAAGGTTTATGATCTTGATCGACATTTCCGAGAAGAAATTCCAGATGTCGTAACACTCCCCCAGGCATTTCAGCAGGCTGGCTATTACGTTTCCCGGGTGGGTAAGATTTTTCATTACAACGTCCCTGCTTCAATAGGATCCGACGGCCTGGATGATCCACCCTCGTGGATGCGTGTAGTCAATCCTAAAGGGCGAGACACTGCTGAAGAAAATCTTGTTTTTAATGCAGAGCCAAATAAAAAAATTTCTGCGGCACTCAGCTGGCTTGCGGCAGAAGGGAGTGACGAAGAACAGACGGACGGCATGATTGCCACAGAAGCTATACAAATGATGTCTACAAATAAGTCCAGCCCCTTTTTCTTGGCGGTTGGATTTTTTCGTCCGCATACACCGTACATCGCTCCAAAGAAATATTTCGATCTTTATTCAGCTGAAACGATGCAGTTGCCATACGCTCCACAAGATGACCGGGAAGATATACCAATCGCAGCCTTTGCTCATAATTGTTCAAATCCACATTACGGACTTGAGAAGGATGTTTTGATTCAGGCAACACTGGCCTATTACGCCTGTGTTTCGTTTATTGATGCACAGGTTGGTCGTCTACTCGATGCACTTGATCAGCTTGGCCTTACCGAAAACACAATCATTGTTCTCTGGAGTGACCACGGATATCATCTTGGGGATCACCTTGGAGTTTGGCAGAAGCGCACCCTTTTTGAGCAGGCAGCTCGCACGCCCTTGATTATTCGGGCTCCTGGCATGGCAGGGAATGGTCAGGTTTGTCGGCGCGTGGTTGAGTTTATTGATGTGTATCCATCCCTCACTGGTCTTGCAAAAATACAAGCACCCAGCGGGTTGCCCGGCCGCGACTTGAGTCCACTTTTAGTCGACCCGCTTGTGCCATGGGGAGGCTACGCAGTTACGCAGGTCCTACGTCCAGCTGATGCACGGCTGCGACAGCCAGTAATGGGCTGTAGCATTCGTGATCATCGTTGGCGATACACAGAGTGGGCTGAGGGAGAGGCCGGAGTGGAGCTTTATGATCATCAGAATGATCCAATGGAATTCCATAATTTAGCGACTGATCCAGATTCAGAAACGTATGACGTAATAGAGCGACTCCGTGCGGCATTGTATACACGTGCGTCTGGTAAAATTCCATCAACGCCATTTCAATCAAAAAGATTGTGATAGCGGCTTTCTTGGGAGAATATCGGCTGTTCGCTATGGGTTCTCAAAAAAGCACAATAGATTAATAAAAATAGTTATCAAAGTAGGTTGGAAAAATGGGTGCCATGAGATTTCTGGTGATCGTTCTATTGCTGGCTGGATTCCAAATGGTCAGAGCTGCAGAATCTCCAAATATTCTGCTGATTGTGACTGACGAGCATAATTTTCGAACTCTTGGTTGTTACCGAAATCATTTATCAAAAGAGCAAGGCGAGATGTGGGGGCCAGAAGTTGTAGTTACAAC
Organism: Planctomycetaceae bacterium; assembly: GCA_003509235.1. Taxonomy (GTDB): domain Bacteria; phylum Planctomycetota; class Planctomycetia; order Pirellulales; family UBA1268; genus UBA1268. Next base: position 2,337 of record DONH01000300.1, on the reverse strand, counting down.
ACCGAATATCGATCGGCTTGCAAGTGAGGGAGTGATTTGTACCCGAGCATATGCAACTGCGCCAGTCTGTTCGCCATGTCGGGCAGCAATGATTACGGGACTTTATCCACAAAATACAGGTGTGCCGGCAAATAATTACAAACTTCGGACAGATATTCCAACGCTTGCGTCGATACTAAATAAATCAGGATACGAAACAGGATTTATTGGGAAATGGCATTTGGGTGGCTCGGGCAAGCCTGAATGGTCTCCAGAAATCGATGGTGGCTTTGTTGACAAACAATACATGTTTAACCGCGGCCATTGGAAAAAGTTGGAACTGACCAAGACGGGTGCAGAGGTGGCTGCTCACGATAAGAAAGGTGTGCCTTCCTACAGCCTAGATAACGCTGATAAGCAAACATTTGCAACAGACTTTCTTACAGATCGCTGCATTGACTTTATCACCGCAAAAGAAAATAAGCCGTTTCTTGCAGTGGTAAGTTATCCCGACCCTCATGGTCCCAATACCGTACGTGCCCCTTATGACACGATGTTTAATCACCTACGATTCCTTCCACCCCGAACGTATGGTCGTGATGACGTTGTTGGACCAAAGTGGTTAGGTGATGAAAAAGGTCACACAACGTTTAAAGCTGATCCGATGAGACAATATTTTGGTATGGTGAGATGCCTTGATGATAACATCGGGCGTTTGTTTAAAGCTTTGGAGGCGAACGGCAAGCTTGATTCAACAATCATCATGATGACTTCTGATCATGGTGATCTTTGTTATGAGCACGATCGGCTTAATAAAGGAAATCCGTATGAAGGGTCAGCACGAGTGCCCATGCTCATCAGATTCCCAGATAAGTTATCTGCTGGCTCTGTTTACAAACAACCGGTTGGTACTGTTGATATTACACCGACACTTCTTCGCCTGGCTGGTAACAATTCCTCTGCGGGTGATTTTCAAGGAAGGGATTTGTCGGAGGATTTCCACCGTGGAGTTTCTGGGGAGACGACAAAGCATACCTTTCTTCGAAATGCAGGAACAAAGGCTAGTTGGATTTGTGTAGTCGATTCACGCTATAAGTTAGTGCTTTCTGTGAATGATCGCCCTTGGCTCTTTGATAGCCAACAGGATCCTGATGAATTACATAATTTTTTCGGACGCCCAGGCAGTGAAGCCGTGACACGTGATCTTGCTAAGGCTTTAAAGAGCTATTCGGTTGCAAGTGGTGATACGTTTGCAGCACAGCCAACAATTGCAAAGTCACTGCACCTTTGCCTGCAGGTGGGCTTGTAAGCATTTCAGCAAAACATCAAAGAGTTGGCCTAAGCGCATCAGGATAGCCACGGCACTTTATGTATTGCCAGATAATAAAAGTTATTTTCTCAGTGCGGAGATGAACGATGTGTCGTTATGCTTTAGTAATTTTAGGTATTTTTTTTGGAGTACTTTGGAATGACAAATCGAGTAACGGTGCTGAGCGACCGAATGTAGTGATGATCAGCATAGATGATTTAAATGACTGGACTGGGTTCCTAGGAGGACATCCGGATGTGTCGACTCCAAATATGGATGAACTCGCAGCTCAAGGTAGGAACTTCAGTAATGCGCATTGCGCGGTACCCGTCTGTTCTTCATCACGCGTCAGCGTTATGTCGGGTGTAGCGCCAACGACGCATGGTAGTTATGAGATTGGCCCAAGGTATGACGAATTACCAGCGCTGAATGATGTTCCAACAATGCAGCGGTACCTGAAAGATCATGGGTACTACACGTTAGCTGGCGGGAAAGTGCTTCATCACGGATTCACCGGGAGGCTTTCCGAGGCGATTGATCAATCACTGGGACGAGAAAAGGGCCGACGTCCCAAAGGTGTAATGAATAGGCCTGCTCGTTGGAGTGGTGCATGGGATTGGGGCGAGTACCCTGATGAAGACGCACAAATGGCTGATTTCAAATTGGCGCAGAATGCGGCAAACTTTTTCCACAGTGATTTCAAAAACCCATTCTTCCTCTCAGTAGGTTTTTTTCGGCCACATGTGCCTCTCTTTGCTCCGCCATGCTGGTTTCGAAAATATGATATCGAGGCGATTTGGCTCCCCCGTATCCCCAGTTGGGATCTTGATGATGTACCAAAAAACTTTTTGAATATTAATAGTTACGCAGTTGCTCCAACGCATGCAGAAGTGTTGAGGCACGGAAAGCAGCGAGAATTAACTCAGGCTTATCTTGCTTCTATTAGCTTCGTTGATTCGTGCGTTGGTCTCGTAATCGATGCACTTAGAGCAAGTCCTCACGCAAAGAACACGTATGTTGTTCTATGGAGTGATCATGGTTTTCACCTT
>DONH01000154.1:1975-4356 GCA_003509235.1 Planctomycetaceae bacterium | reverse complement strand
AGCCTGCGCATCTTTTTCTTACAGAATACCTCGTTCCAGGCAATCAAGAAACGTGATGAAAAATTCATGCTCGGTTGATAGTAATATGAGTTCTTCGTCGAACACGAGTTCGCCTGTAGAAGGTTTTGGTCTCACGACATTAACGGCGTTAGTCATCACAGGCATGATTGGCTCAGGTGTTTTTGTGACATCAGGCTTTGCGCTTGAGTCACTTGGCTCGCGAGAGTTCGTGCTAGCTGCCTGGTTCGTTGGCGGCCTTGTTGCTCTGTGTGGTGCGCTTGCCTATGGAGGCCTTGCACGTCGATTGCCAAAGTCTGGTGGAGAGTATCTCTATCTTTCCCGTTGGCTCCATCCATTTTGTGGATTTCTCGCTGGTCTTGTTTCGTTAACGGCTGGGTTCAGTGGAGGGATAGCTTTTGCGGCAATGACATGTCAGGAGTATGCCAAAGGTATTCTGATGTTACCGGCATGGATGCCAAGTCAGACGATTGCGACTGTGGTGCTCATTCTCTGTTGTCTGATCCATGTCGAGGGAGGGCGGGTTGCCGCACGAATCAATACCACCATTGTTTTTCTAAAAGTTCTAACAATTCTATGTCTCATTGTGTTTGGGTATTCAGTTGTTGGCTGGCCACTGGAAGGTACAGGAAAGCCAATAGAAATACCGCTCACAGGTGCAACCATCGGTGGATTCGCAATGGCAGTCGTGTGGGTTATGTTCAGTTACACAGGGTTTAACGAAGCGATTTATGTTGCATCAGAAGCTCGTGCAAGCCGACGAACCGTACCACTGGCTCTGCTCGTGGGCACGCTGATTACAATGCTTCTTTATTTTGCGATCAACGATGTTTTTCTTCGTTCAGCACCAGTTGCTGATTTAGCTGGTCAATCACAGGTTGCAGCAGTTGCGGCCGCGGCTCTTGGTGGTGAAACTGCTGAGTGGTGGATGCGATTCATCATTGTTCTTTCGACCCTCTCTGCCGCAGCAGGAATGACAATGGCTGGTTCACGTGTCGCAACGGCAATGGCAGACGATGGATTTTTGCCCGGATGGCTACGAGGGCGGACTGGTCGAAGCAGGGCAGTTGTCCTTCAAATAAGTCTCGCCTTGATCCTTGTTTATTTAACAACGTTGCGAGATTTACTGGGCTCTCTTGGTGTGACGCTTTCGTTGTGTTCAGCCATGACGGTAGGAACGCTCTTCTTGTCCGAGACGCAGGCTCGCGATAAGCCTGATAAATCAACACAGCCATCACGGTCCGTGTTGGCTGCTACGGTGATTTACTGTACCGCAACACTTCTCTTCGCCGTACTGTATGGATGGCATGATCCATGGCAGTGTGGTGGAATTCTTGCCATTGTTGCCGTGGCAGCGGTGCTTTGGCCGTGCGTAAAGTCCTCAGCACTCTCGCATGCTAATCATTCTCAACGCGACTAAGTATCACAATTAAAAACGTCGCGATTGGCCCCACAAGAAATGAGATGAGACACCACGCCAGTCCACTTCGACCTTTTCCTTGTGCTAAGCCGGCATTGATAAGGGAAAGTGTTCCCCAGCCAACAAAAAAAGTTGAATCAAACATTTTTTGACCGTGACTTATGACTTTGACCGTGACTTATGACTCAGAGTCTTGCCACGCTGAGACGGGAATACAACTACAAAACAGATTTCTGTCGCCATGCACATTATCGACTCGACCGACTGGAGGCCAGTATTTTCTTCGCTTTAAGTCAGCGACAGGAAAGACTGCTTCCTCTCGAGTATAAGGCCTTGTCCAGTCCTGATCTGCAATACAACTTGCGGTGTGTGGCGCATTGATGACAGGGTTATTATCTTGTGGCCACGTGCCTTCCTCGATGTGCCGAATCTCTTCACGGATTGCAATCATGGCTTCAATAAATCGATCAAGCTCATGGAGATCTTCACTCTCTGTCGGTTCAACCATCAGGGTGCCAGGAACTGGAAAACTCAATGTCGGTGCATGAAATCCGTAGTCAATCAGTCGTTTGGCAACATCTTCTGCAGTAATGCCACTTGTTTCCTTCAGTGGCCGGAGGTCCAGAATGCATTCATGGGCAATGCGTCCATGTGCCCCTGTATAGAGAGTGGGGTAATGATCTCGAAGCCGTACGCTGACATAATTGGCCGCCAAAATTGCAGCTTCTGTTGCGTGTCGTAACCCTGGGCTGCCCATCATGCGACAGTACATCCAACTAATTGGGAGAACCCCGGCATTTCCTAAAGGTGCCGCAGAAACCGCACCGACTCCACCGCTGGTTTGGATACCACTGGTTTCGTGGCCTGGCAGAAAAGGCACGAGGTCTTTAACAACACATACTGGCCCAACGCCGGGCCCTCCACCACCGTGTGGAATACAGAA
>DONH01000154.1:0-1662 GCA_003509235.1 Planctomycetaceae bacterium | reverse complement strand
GTGTGGAATACAGAATGTTTTGTGAAGATTGAGATGACTCACATCACCACCAAAGTGCCCGGGTTCGGCAGTTCCAACTAATGCATTCATGTTGGCACCATCGATGTACACTCGCCCACCATGATCATGGACAATGTCACAAAGATTCTTGATCTCAGATTCGAAGACCCCATGAGTGCTTGGGTACGTAATCATCATAGCAGCCAACTGATCAGTGAACTGCTCACACTTTTCACGAAGTTCAACAAGGTCGACGTTTCCATGGTCGTCACAGCCAGTGACAACAACTTTCATGCCAGCCATTTGTGCGCTTGCAGGATTTGTTCCGTGGGCTGATGCTGGAATCAGGCAGATATTTCGGTGACCTTCGCCGCGAGCACGTTGCCAAGCCCGAATGATAAGGAGTCCGGCATATTCTCCTTGGCTTCCAGCGTTCGGCTGAAGGCTGATGCCAGCATATCCAGTGGCTTCACCCAGCCACTTGCAGAGCTGATCCTGGAGAATTTGATATCCCTGAAGTTGGTCAGATGGTGCAAAGGGATGAATGTCAGCGAACTCGGGCCAACTGATCGGAATCATTTCACTGGTTGCATTCAGCTTCATGGTGCAAGAGCCAAGCGGGATCATGCAGCGATCAAGTGCTAGGTCACGGTCTGCCAGGCGTCGCATGTAACGCAGCATTTCGGTTTCTGACCGATAATCGTGAAACACTTGGTGTGTAAGGAACGGACTGTTGCGGGCAAGGTTGGCTGGCACGTTGTCATCTACGTCTGCTTCAAGCACCCCACCGAGGGCAGCCGTGATGGCTGCCAGCTTTACATCATCTATTGTTTCATCAAAGCTTGCCGCAACCGCGCCATCGAGGGGGCGAAGGTTAAATCCAGCCGAATTTGCGGTTGACAGCAAATTATCACGATCATCGCCCGTCTCAATAACCACCGTATCAAAAAATGAATTATGGCGCAGGCTACGGCCGCTAGCTATCATAGCAGCGCCAAATCGTCGGGCTTGCTGATTGCTGTGTGCCGCAATGTTCTTGAGTCCGTCTGGACCATGCCAGACAGCATAGAAACTGGCCATGATTGCGAGTAATGCCTGGGCCGTGCAGATGTTTGACGTCGCTTTTTCCCGGCGAATATGCTGCTCGCGGGTTTGCAATGCCAGACGATAAGCGGGCTTGCCATTGGAATCACGCGACACTCCAACAATCCGTCCGGGGATTGAGCGTTGCAGGGCTTGACTACAAGCAAAATAAGCAGCATGCGGACCGCCAAAACTAAACGGCACGCCAAAACGCTGCGCACTGCCAACAACAATGTCGGCGCCCATTTCGCCGGGTGGCACCAATAGGGTTAGCGCAAGTAGATCTGCACAAACAACAGCAAGGCCGCCAGCGTCGTGAATCACGGCAATCTCATCAGTAAGGTCACGAACCATTCCGCTGCTGCTGGGGTAGCTCAGCAACCCACCGAAGCAATCATCTGTCATTGCATCACCAACAGGCTGAACATCAATAATGATACCGAGTGGCTCGGCGCGGGTTCGCAGGATTGAAATAGTTTGCGGATGCGTGTCAGGATCAACGAGGAAGCGATTGCCTCTAGCCTTATGCGTGCGGTTTGCAAGGGCCATTGCCTCGGCAGCGGCGGTGGCTTCATCTAG
>DONH01000148.1 GCA_003509235.1 Planctomycetaceae bacterium | reverse complement strand
TGTTTGAGTCCAGCTTCACGAGTACTTGCAAAAAACCCAGTTGGGCCGTCAGCAAGACCGAAGGAAGCAGTAATGCAATCACCGGCTATCATCGGGAGTCCTTCCGGACCCGTTATGAAATCATTGGGAGCTACTGGCCTACCATTTGTTGTGACCGTCGCACTACACCACTGAGGCGCACCACCAAAGTGCACCATAAGATCAAGAACATGTGGACCAAGCACCCATAAGTCCTCACCTCCGCCGCGGATGTCTTCTTTTCCACGTGCGCGTAATTCAAGTAATGTTCCCAGCTTTCCATCAGCAATTAATTCCCATATGGCAGTAATCGTCGGGCAGTATCGGTTGACAAGAGCGAGATTGAGTTTGGTGTTTGATTCTTCACATGCTGAAACAACTGCATCGGCTTCCGTGACAGATTTCACGAATGGCTTTTCCATGAAAATGCCACGAACGCCGGCCTCGGCCGAAGCTATCGCCATTTCTGCGTGGTTCTGGATGTTGCGAGAGCAGATCGCAACTATATCTGGCTTGATATCTGAAAGCATTTTTTGCCAATCAAGGAATCCACGTGTTGTCTGAGCGAGTCGATGACGGCTGAGTGCTTGAGTAACACCAGTGTCCATGTCGTCGGCTACAGCGACCGTGTGAAGACCGGGCACCCCTATGAAAAGCTCATCAATATTGTGTCCCCATCCACCGCTGGAACTACTGCCAATGACTGCTGCTCGTAGTACTTCGTTCATGAGAATCTTTCATTTGTGAAAAACAGTCCAATAGAAGAAACAACGTTGCGAATGAACGCGACAGCGCTGCTGGAAATGGTTATGATTCTACCATGATTTTCGCAGCAACCATGATCATCAGGATGATTCCACTGGACCATTGTGAATAGTATGTCTTGTCAACACTCACACAACCATTCTCATGCAATGACTCCGGATAGTCTTGATCGGGCTATGATGACTGGTGTGAGTCTCAATCTGATTTTCGTCTTGGTGGAGTTTGGTTTCGGTTTTTTCAGTGGGTCATTAGCCCTTCTTGCTGACGCTGGTCATAATGCGAGCGATGTTGTGGGTCTTTTACTTGCGTGGGGAGCGAGTTTTCTAGCTCGTCGACCACCTAGTCAGAAATTTACGTTTGGGCTTCGGCGAGCAACCATCTATGCAGCCTTTTTGAATGCGGTACTGCTGTTGGCAGCCTGTGCCGTGATACTATGGGAGGCCATTATTCGACTCAATGATCCTGCACCCGTTGCAGGGTTGACCATGATTGCGGTGGCTGCGATTGGTGTCGTTATAAACACTGTGACAGCAATTCTTTTTATGCAAGGTAGTAAGGAAGATGCCAATATCCGCGGAGCATTTTTGCACATGGCAGCTGATGCAGCGGTATCAGTTGGTGTGGTTCTTGCTGGAGTGACCATCATGGCAACCGGCATTGGATGGATCGATCCAGTTGTCAGCATCATTATCATTGTGGTGATTGTTTGGGGTACGTGGGATCTCTTCGCTGAAAGTGTAGGGCTCGCGATGGATGCAGTGCCCCGTCGTATCGATATCAAAGAAGTTACACATGCACTGGCCGAAGTCCCTGGTGTACTAGAAATTCATGCTCTCCATGTGTGGGGCGTGAGTACATCTGAGGTAGTGCTGACAGCTCATCTTGTCATTGCTGAGTCAAGCCGGAAAAGTTCACTGAAGGAAGCGCAGTCTGTGCTGCGCGAGAGATTCGCTATTACTCACACGACATTGCAGTCCGAGGACCCGCCAGGATCACAAGCCTGTGCGCAGCAACCGAGAAATGAGGTTTGAGTACATCGGGTCCTGTTTTCAAGGGCTAAAACTTTGAATGCTTGAGAAAAAGCAAATAGAAGCAGGTTTTGTGTGCGGATGCGGGTGATCTCAATCGGTTTACTGAACTGAGTTGTTGTGCTGTTTTTTACCCTTCAAACGGTCGCCGCTAAAGATTTTTTGAGGGATCTGAAAACAATGCTACGAAGGCGACCACTACTCAATGTCAGCTTCGACCTGTTGCATGTATTGAATGCTCTCCCGCGCGAGACGCTCTGCCCCCGGGGCATAATCAAATACTTCAACACTTACCCATCCGCTATACGATATTTCATGTAATGCCTGAAATATTGGAGCAAAGTCGATTGCCCCAAAGCCTGGTCCCTGAAGATTGATATCATTTGCGTGGAAATGCTCCAGATGTACAGCACTCGCGTGAATGATCTCTGGTATTGACTGATCTTCAGATGCCATCGCCTTAACGTCGAGGTGAAGGCGGATGTGTGGTGAGCCAATTAAATCAATTAAGCGACGAGTTTCATCTGCAGTGGTAAGGACGTCAGTCTCAATTGGAGCAAGTGGTTCCAGAGCAAGGACTGTATCAGTTTCTTCAAGAACAGGAACCAAAGCACCAAAAACTTCTTGTAAAAATAAATGAGCGTCCTCTTCGGTGACATCTGCCATCAGGCTTCGTTGCTGTGGTGAGCCAAATACAAGCGTCTTTCCTCCAAGGTCTCTGCACAATCGAGCTAGGGCGGTCAGATAGGCAATAGTCCGACTTCGAGTATCCGCATCAGGAGAAGTTATATGAAGCCCATCAGTTTTTGCGAGAAGCCAGTGCAGGCCGATACATTCAAGGCCAGCTTGTGCAATGATGCGACGTAGATCACCTCTTTGATTTGATGAAAGCTCATGAGGGTTCTTGCCTAACGTAAACGGTGCGATCTCGATTCCTGTATATCCAGCATCAGCAGCAAATTCACAAACACGTTTCAACGGCCAGTTGCCAAACGTCTCATTACAGATTCCGTACTGCATGTGATAGTTTCCGAGAGTGTTCCAGGCATTATGAGTTAGTCGGCAAGTTTAATGATCTTGCCGGTTGACGCTGACTTATAACATGCTTCGATGATTGCAACAGCCTTCCGCCCTTCGTGGCCGTCTAGTTTTGGTTTTATCCCGGCTGATACAGCATCAAAAAATTCAGAAAAATTTCTCGTATGACAGGAGTAATTTAATGCCATTGGATCAGCAGCACCTCCTGAAGTGCCACTTGCTCCACCAAAACGCGAGCGAATAGAGTCATCATCAGAATGAGAATCCTCAAACTGCCAGTTCACAATTTGCTCTTCTTCAATTTCAGCTGTTCCTCCACGGCCACCAAAGATGAAGCGACGCAACTGGCCTGGGAAAAGGCTTGTTGTTGCCAGCAATTGACCGAGACCGCCATTTTTGAGCTTCAGAACTGCAAGGCATGTGTCCTCAACTTCCATACATTCTGGTGAGTGTGATTTTAAGGCAGTGAAAGCAGCGACACTTTCAATTGGATTGGCCGTAGGTGGAATGTGAGACATGGATGCACCAGCGATCCATTGGAGGGCATCAACCCCGTGTATTGACTGATTCATCAAGGCACCACCTCCATCTAGTGCGAGTGTCCCTTGCCAACGTCCGTCTCCGTAGTAGGCATCATCTCGCCACCACGGAACTGCACTTGATGCGACAGCGAGATCTCCAAATCGGCCGGTTGCTGATGCAGTATAGACAGCCTGTAAAACGGGATTAAATCTTTGTGGAAAGATCGCCCCTAAGCTCACGCCAGCTTTGTCGGCCGCTTTTATCATGCGATCGATTCGCCGAGTAGTGATTTCAAGAGGTTTCTCGCAAAGAACGTGAACTCCCTTCCGTATTGCCTTGAGTGCCACGTCAAGGTGCGCGCCCGAAGGAGTTGCGATCGTCACTGCAACAGGCTTTTCTCGACGAATCATGCGTGCTGGATCCGGGTACCAGGAGCAGCCATGTTGTTCAGCAAAGCAGAGTCCTTTTTTCTCTGTACGACAGCAAGCTGAGACAAGCTCTACGGAAGGAATGTCAGCTAGGGCGCGGGCATGTATCTCTGCTATCGCGCCAATACCAATGATGGCAACGCGCACAATGAGCTCCTTTGGTATGATTGATTGAAGGCAGTTTCAAAATTATTTTTAAACTGTTGTGAAACAGTGAGTACTTGTTAAATGTTTACTTTGGCCAGTAGTTTGGGGAGTAGAAGTAGTCGAAAAAAGTGTCTTGGATACGTCTGGCTGCTGGCCCGTGGGCAGCATGGGCCGTTGTAAAGTGGCCCACCCGCGGGAGTGCCGGTCGCACCGATAAGATCAAAATGAAACCGTGGTTTGGTTGGGTGACATGGTGGCGGTGGAATAATTGAGCAAAGGATCCGATGTTCTCCACACTGATAAAGGCGGTCAGATTGTGGATGCCAATCAGACAGTGTATCGCTGCGACGTGGCACAAGCTCTTTGAGAAGTGATTGAGTAGTTACATCTGGTGGAACTTCAAAATCAGTTTGATTTAGATTCGCAGATTGCTGCACCAAAGAAGAAGTTGGTATTTGAGGGAGGTTCACGGGGTCTTGAGCCTTGCTGGCAACAGTTGCAGCAAGAAATGCTATTGGAATAGTTGTGCAATGTAAAAGTATTCGTACGTGAACGTTTTGATTTCTCATATTTTGGTATCGGCAAGTTCGTGCTTTCTCCGCCAAAAAACGAGTGAAAATGCTGGAGTTGTTCGTGGTTATGCCGTTTGAATAGCATCCAAACAGCAGCTCCTTTTTTAGGGTTGGCGAAGGGGGCAAACTAGGCTAATAAGTGCAGTCTTTTCCAAATCAGATTTCCCAGTAGCGGTTTCAATGGTGTCCTATGGAGTCTTCTCTTCCTGCTTCTCCAGTCGAATTGTTAAACCGTTTAGGCGCACAAGTTGTAGTTATTGTTTCAGGAGGTGGGACGCAGGTTATTCCACAACTGCTGGCTCAGGGTGGGGCTAGTGATGTCATGCTTGAAGCCCTTGTGCCGTACGCAAAGTCAGCTATGGCAGGATTCTTAGGTGGTAATCCCGAGTCCTACTGCAGCGATAGTACAACGAGGCAGTTGGCAGTTGCTGGCTGGCAGCGGAGTGTCAGGCTTTCCAGCCAAGGTCGCAACAATATTGGAATCGCTGCAACAGCAAGTTTGAGATCGAGGAATCCAAAAATAGGCCAGCACAGGGTGCACGTAGCAACGCACCGGGTCCAAGAAACGGTCACTGCCACATTGCAACTGACAAAGAATGCAAGAAGTAGATTAGAAGAAGAGCGTGTTGCTGCATTGCTTTGCCTCGACGTCTTGGTCAGTACCGTTACGGAAACGACAGATCATCCATGGCGAAAGGAACTGGAATCACTACTTTTAGCTGAGGAAGAAATTATTCGTGACGAATATAAAGCACCAGGTAGTTGGCAAAAATTATATAGCTCAGAAAAAGTTGAGGCACCAATTGAAATAAACGACGCAGCACAGGCACGTCAGCGTTCAGGGCAGATTAATAATCGACTTATTTTTAGTGGGTCATTTGCACCACTCCACCAGGGTCATCTTGCAATGGCCCGCATTGCCGAGGAAATAGCTGAACGACCCGTCGAATGGGAGTTGTCTGTGACGAATGTGGACAAACCAATGCTGGACTATATCGAAGTCTCACGAAGAGTAGAGCAATTCGAAGGGAAGACTCTTTGGCTTTCACGAGCGCCAACTTTTATTGAGAAAGTTCATGTTTTTCCACAGTCAACTTTTGTGATGGGAGCGGATACGTACGTGCGTCTCATAGATTCAAAATACTATCATGGTTCTCAAGAGCGACTGAATGATGCAATGCGAACCATTTGTCAGCAATCTCGAGGTTTAATTGTTTTTGGTCGGTTGCAAGATCAGGAATTCCAAAACCCAACCACATGTGATGTGCCGCCAGCACTCAGAGAAATCACATATTTTGTCTCGGAACGAGAGTTTCGAATGGATGTCTCTAGTAGTGCCATAAGGGCGAACAAAACGTAGGCAAAAGCAGCGAAGTGTTGCCTTACGAGTGAACAATTTTTGCTAGACCTGCACCGAGGCGATCAAGGGTGAGGCTGTGATCTTCACGGCCTATATGCACCCGTATTAGGCTTACTTCAGTATCGTTTGCTAGAGATTCTGATAGCACCTTATCAAACTCACCCTCGGTATGAACTTCATATCCTCTGCCACCACCGAGTACCTGAGGAAGCATCTGATATTGCCAGGTGTTGATGTCGTTGAACATTCCTTCATGAATAAGTCGTTCCGTTCCATAACCACCATTATCGAGAACAATTATTGTTGCTGCCAGTTGATGCTTGATAATGGTCGATAATTCCATGCCGGTCATCTGGAAAGCCCCATCACCGACGAGGACAATAGTCTTCAGATCAGGCCTCGCCATTTTGGCCCCAACCGCTGCGGGTACAGCAAAACCCATTGACGTGTAATATGCAGGTGAAAGGAACTCTGTCTGGCCGCGAATGACAAGCTCGCTTGACGCAAATAAAGCATCACCAACATCAGCAACCACAATTGTTTTGTCGTCGAGAGATTCATCGAGCCTTCTCACAAGCCGAGTTGTGGTGATTGGCCTATCTTCTTCGATCATGAATGGCCCTCGCGCCACTGAAGGTCCAGGAGGGAGGGTTTGTTTTCGAGCCTTCGGACATGATTCAGCTAGGCCATGAATGAAGTCTTCGAGGAGTACATTATGGAAATGATGGTGACTTATTCGTAATTCCTCACTCGTTGCCAAAATGCTATGTGTGAGATTTATCTTTGCAGTGAAGATGCCGAGATTCACATCCGTAAGCATTGTCCCAAGTAGAATGATGCAATCGCTCTGTTCGACGTATGAAGAAATTTCCTCTCTGCCCATCGCGCCTTCATAGAGCCCTAGGTAGAGTGGATGCACTTCACTAATAACACTTTTTGCCAACATCGATGCCGTTATTGGAATTCCAGACGCATTCGCAAGGGCAAGTGTTTCTCCTTGTAGTCCATAACGGTGGAGTTCTACTCCAGCGATAATGACTGGCTGGTTCGCCTGTTCAATCCGTATCGTGGCTTCTCGAATTGCTTCGGCTAGTGCTGCAGGGTCGCTCTCAACAGGAGACGGCTTGTAATTTTTCCGCTGCTCAGGGACAACATCGACCATGTCTCGAGGGACTTCGATGTAAACAGGACGTTTAAAGCGATGTGCCATGTCCAACGCATAGTCAATATCTCGGAATGCGGTTGTTTGGTCATTCAGCTCGAGGCTAACAGCACAGAGTTTGTCAAAGACATCAAGTTGGGTACTCCAATCACGAACACGATGATGGAGCAGGGGGTTGTTAATCCTTTCCTTCAGGCCGGTTGCTCCTGAAATGACAATAACAGGACTTTGTTCGGCATAAGCACCGGCTATTGAATTTGCGAGGCTTAATCCCCCAACGCCGTACGTTACGCAAACGGCACCCATTCCATGAACCCGAGCATAGGCATCAGCTGCAAAGCCGGCGCAATCTTCTCTTGTGCAACTTACAAGTGTGATTTCGCTGTGCTCAAGCATGCTGTAGAGAGCGAGAACATAATCTCCGGGTAGGCCGAACACGTGCTGAATGCCGTAGTCGGCAAGCCGACTTATTAAATAATCGCCGATGGACAAGCCCTCTGAAGCAGAAACGCGTTCCATGACAGGTCGTCTGCCCGTACGAAGTTTGCATAGCGCTGAAGGTGGTGACTTCGATATAGAGGAAGAGTTCAATTTGTTCTTGTACGCAGGCATCGTGGCAAATCCTCCAAACGAAAAATTAATCTCATCAGAGAAAGTAAGAGTATTTTCGATGAAGGTATTCTACTCATCCGAACGTGAGGAATTCTTCGTATATCGTTTTTGCCATGTGGCAAGAAGCACGAGCCAAAATCCAAGAAACGCCGCCATACAGCCGAGAACGATCAAAGGGCGCCGTGGGTCATGGTTCAAAGAATAGGCGCCTATGGCTTGTGCTATTCCCCAGACAGTAAGGCCACCAAAGATCCAACGTATGAGGATCTTTGATCCTGGAGGATTGGAGCGAGGGATTTCGCTGGTATTGGAATGATTTGGAGAGTTGTCAGCCATTATTTGAAAAGGTTTGGTTCTTAATGATGAAAGTGTTCGGGGCGAAGTGCATGCGAAAAAAATTTCTCTCGAGAAAATTTTCGTTCGAGAATAGTGTACCGGTCCGCCTGGAAGCGTTTATGGCAGACAATGGCGCAATAACACCTCGTTACCAAAAAAAAGGCCCCCGGAAAGGCTTAGGTCCCAGGGGGGCGGAGAACCTGAGCCATTTCCGGGAGCGATTGGTCCTTTAGGAATGCGTAATCAAACGGCCTCGGGCACCGATCCAAATACATGGTTCAGACATAAATTGCGATTCCTTGGCAATTCTGTCTTCATTCCAGTTGGCGGGACGGTAAATACACACCGTTTCGTGGGTCAAGAGTGATTTTTGTGAATACACGTATTAGCAGCGAGAAGCGAGAGAACGTAATTTATAAAACCATTCCGATCTGCTGTTATCCGTTTACAATGAGATAAATTCGAAAGAAATAAATTTGTTCAATCAAAGGATGTTCCCTATGTCACCTAGTCAGCCAATCATGTCTCCTCGATCCATTATCTCTGATTCAGGTAGCCCACCTACGCAAAGTGCATGGCAGGCTGCTTTCAACGTGGCTCTTCCTTATGAAGCTTTTCTTCAGAACCATGCAACTCCCGAGCAGCAAACAAAATGGGAAGCTTCTCGTTCACAAATCTCTCTTATTGAAGATCATAAAAGAGTACTCAGAGACTTTGTTCGGAAAATGCCAGTGATGGTTTTAGCCGGAGCATGGTGCGGTGATTGCGTAAGTCAATGTCCAATTTTTTTACACTTCGCAGAAATCGCTCCGTGTATTGACCTACGGTTTCTAGATCGCGATGCACAGCCTGATATAGCTGCCCACCTAACGGTTTGTGGTGGCCAGCGAGTGCCTGTTGCACTTTTTTTAAGCGAAGACTTCTTTCCGATAGTCACGCACGGTGACCGAACTCTTTCAGCATACCGACTTGCAATGGCCCAGCACGCAGGGTCGAGCTGCTCAACTGGAATTGTTCCTCCGAGTAACGAATCTCTCCAGGCAGTAGTGGGCGACTGGCTCGATGTATTTGAAAGAGTTCAACTCATTCTCAGGTTGTCTGGTCGACTACGAAAAATTCACGGTGACTGAGTCACTTACCTTGAGAATCAGAGGGAAATATGACAAGCCGCGAGCGTTGGACGGTGTATCCGCTTCTCTTTCTTGCAATCGGACTCGCGATGCGTCCAGGGGAAGAATCAGGGCTGGAAATACAGACCGAGGTACTCTCATCTGCGATAGTTCGGTGTCGTGAGATTCTTATTGAATCTGATGATGGAACTGTGTTGTTACATATGGGACGGGTTGTAGATGGTGGTGGCCGCATAGAAGTCAAGGATGCAGCGGGTGAAAACACTGTGGCTATAGGGACACGGCCAGACGAGGCCTTAGGAAAAATTGAGTTCTTTGACAGTGAAGGCCGTCTTAGGACTGTTCTCGATGGACTCGATGAAGAATGAGTGTCTTTTGAAAGGATTGTCTGAGTGAGTTTGAGAACCTGCATCAGCATACTCTGATGGACGTGCTCACTGTTTATGGACGTTAAGATTAGTTAGCAGGACAAGACCACTTGAAAGGTATCAATATAGAAGTGTAAGTGACACAGGATATGATGACCTCGGCTTATGCATCGGTTTTCGAATGAGCCCCAAAAGCGGAGTTGATAGATATGAAACCATATCAAATAAACATTGCGATGACTGTTATGTTGCTAGCAGGATTGGACGGCAGACTAGCACTCGCGCAGGTCGAAAAGCCTGCTTTCCAAGAACGCCCAAACGTGCTTTTGATTTTGACTGATGATCAACGGTACGATGCCCTGAGTTGTATGGGACACCCATATTTAAAAACACCTCATATCGATGGCTTGGCCAATGAAGGCTTGTTGTTCAAGAACCATTTTTGCACCACAAGCCTTTGCTCTCCGAGTCGTGCATCGATTTTGAGTGGGCTCTACGCTCATTCTCATGGTGTCTCGAACAACTTTACGGAGTACCCAAAGGGCATGGTCAGCTTTCCAATGCGATTGCAAGATTCAGGCTATAAAACTGCCTATGTCGGTAAGTGGCACATGGGTGAAAAAAATGACATGCCTCGCCCCGGTTTTGATTATTTTGTTACTCACAAAGGGCAAGGAAAGTACTTTGATACTGAGTTTAATTTCAACGGAAACAATCGACGAATCGTAAGGGGGTATTACACAACGGTTGTAACCGACATGGCGATGGATTGGATCAAAAGTCATAAATCCAACGACCCTTGGGCCATGATGATAGGGCACAAGGCTCCTCATAGTTTTTACTTGCCAGAGGAAAAATACCAACACGTTTTTGATTCTGCTGAGATCCAATATCCCAAGAGTGCGTTTGACCTTGACGACAAGCCAGCCTGGTTCAAAAAGCGACTGGATACCTGGCACGGAATCTATGGACCACTTTTTAATTGGCGGAAAAATTTTCCTGATGAAAGCCCGGAAGGTGTCAAAGATTTTGCCAGAATGGTTCGCGCCTATTGGGGCACGCTTCTATCCGTCGATGATAGCGTCGGTCGTCTCCGTAAGTTTCTGGAAGATCGCGGTGAGCTTGACAACACGCTTGTAATTTTCACTTCCGATAATGGCTTGCTCGAAGGCGAGCATGGCATGGTTGACAAACGGACTGGGCATGAGCCATCGATTCGGATTCCGCTTGTTGTGCGATATCCGGCACTGACCAAGCAGGGCAAAGTGATTCCACAGATGACAGCGACCATCGACTTTGCACCCACGATCCTTGATATCTGTGGGGCAAAGCCACTTGAGGAAGTTCACGGCCACAGTTGGAAGCGGCTTGCTCAAGGCGATGCCTCTGGTTGGCGAACTAGCTTCTACTACGAGTACAACTATGAACATCAGTTTCCATACACGCCAAATGTGCGTGCTTTGAGAACTGATCGTTGGAAATACATTCAGTATCCGCACGGTGATGGTTCACCAGATCGGCATAAGGCGGAGCTTTACGATTTGAATGTTGACCCGGATGAAAACAGGAACTTGATCAACGATGGCGATCGTCAGCAGGTTGTGAAAGAGCTCCAGGCTGAACTCGATCGTTTAATCGCCGTGCATGGGGATGGTAAGCCGGATGAGATGCCGATAGATCAGGGTATTCAGTCTGGCTTGCCGGAACAATCAATTCGTTAAGATCGAATGAACGAAGCACACAGCCGCGAATTTCTAAAGCAGTATCGAGATGGAAATTGGTAGTTGAGGTAGGTGTCAGCGTATTTGTTATCGCATCTTCCGAAAGAATATTTCGCTCTTTGTGCGATTAAAAATAAATTCTGACTCAATATATTTGAAAGTGCGTGGAATCGGAGTAATCATTTGCTTTTCGCTACACACTGGCCTGAAGGGGATATTTTCCATGCAACAGTTCATTGTTTTTGCAAGGCTCATTATTTGTTGCGTTGTACTGTTTGGTCCTAACTCGTTTTGTTACGCCACAGACAAAGTGGAAGAATCATCGAATACTCAAGACAATAAGAAGTCAGTTAAACCAAAGTTATCTAACGATCTTGCTAAATCAGCAATCGTCCCTAGTGCTGCGGATAAACCCGTGGTGACGACGCACTCGATTACCATCGGGGATTCAGAATTAGCGTATTCTGTCGAGACTGGCATGCTGCCATTACTTAAAGATGATGGCACCGCGAAGGCATCAATGTTTTACGTCGCCTATACCGTCGACGGGGGTGATTCATCACGACCAATCATTTACTGTTTTAACGGCGGTCCGGGAGCATCAGCTGTATGGTTGCATCTTGGTGGTCTTGGTCCTAAGCGGGCACAAGTCAACACGAATGCCACATTGCCTCCACCCCCATACAAACTCGTAACCAATCAACACACGGTTTTGCAGCATGCGGATCTCGTCTTCATTGATCCCGTTGCGACTGGATACAGCCGGCCAATGAAGGATGAGAAAGCTGATCAGTTTTTTGGAAAACGGCAAGATATTGAAGCTATGTCTGAATTTATTGTGCTGTATACGACTCGGCATCGTCGTTGGGGGTCTCCAAAGTATTTATGCGGAGAGAGTTACGGCGTATTCCGAGCAGCGGGAATCGCAGAATATTTGCAGGATCGCCACGGAATGTTTCTCAATGGCCTTCTTTTGGTCTCCGGCCTCGTGGACTTTGGAACGATTCGAAGTGGCTCTACCAATGATTTGCCTTATTTAATTTTTCTACCAACGCTAACTGCCGTTGCTCATTTTCATAATCGGCTTCCCGAAGATCTACAACAAGACCTCAGGAGTGCTATGAAAGAATCCAGAGAATTTGCCTCTAGTGAATATCTTGCTGCACTCTTTGCAGGTGCAAGCTTAGAAGAAAATCAGCGTCAGTTGATCGCAAGTAAGTTGTCACGACTGACTGGTATGTCAGAAGATTTTATTATGAAAAATCGACTGAGAATAAGCCCGTCAATGTTCCGTAAAAAATTACTCGGCGAGGAGGGGCTTATCTGCGGCCGATATGATGGTCGCATTACCGGTCGAGATGGAGACCAGTCAAGTCCGTACCCAAGCTTTGATCCTTCATACATGGCCGCCCTTGGCCCACTGGCGGCAACAATGAATGCATATGTTCGCGAGGAATTAGCATTTGAAAATGACCTTCCATACAAAGCACTTGCGGGCGTGCACCCATGGAGATACGAAGAAAATACATACTCAAGTACAGCTGCTGATCTTGCCTCTGCTATGTCCAAGAATCCACACTTACGAGTTCTGGTGATGACAGGTCGATGTGATTTAGCGGTGCCGCCCGATGCAATGCGTCACAGCATCAATCATCTTGAAATCGACCCATTGATTAGAGAGAATGTCTCCTTTGCAGAATATGAATCTGGCCACATGATGTATCTTAATTCTCCTGACCTCCAAAAGCTTGGTCACGATGTAGCTGATTTTATAGCCGCTCGGCCAGTGAGCGATTAATGCAACAATAATAGATCAAGCAAGAAGAGCGCGCTATTTAGTTGTCGACTGACTGACCAAACAGACAAACCTAAAAAAGAATTTGGCTGTTTAAATT